>JBDNFP010000258.1:0-2708 GCA_041689775.1 Spirosomataceae bacterium | reverse complement strand
AGCAGAGCGGACAAGCCAGTGGCACTGGTTTGCCCCAGGAAACTGATCAAATAATCCGTGTATAGATCAAGGTCTGTTTTCATCTGCCAAATTTAATTCGCTTTTTTTATCATATACAATAGACTTGCGTAACATCAGTTAGTAATTTAGTCAGATCAATGGCTAATATTCTCTATATCAAATATTTACAAAATAATAACAGCTGCAAGACAATAGCTATCAGCTACTTACAAGCTATTAACCTGTTACCCAGTTTAAACTCTGTATGATCAGGCCCTACAAAATCAACGATAGACCGGAGCTTATCACGTTGCTAAAATCCAATATCCCCCGGTACTTTGCCTACTCAGAAATTCAGGATTTTGAAGAGTATCTGCAAAACCATCGGAAAAAGTACTACGTCATCGAAATGGATGATCTGATTGTAGGTTCTGGTGGAATCAACTATTTCCCGGCTGAAAAAACGGCCCGCTTATCGTGGGATATTATCCACCCGGACTATCAAAACCGAGGATTAGGGAAAATGCTAACCCAACATCGTGTTGGTGAGATAACCCAAAACCCCGGTATTGAAAAAATAAGGGTTCCCGCCAGTCAGCTAGCCTATCAATTTTACAAGAAGGTGGGTTTTAAACTAAATACCGTAGAAAAGAACTTTTGGGCCGAAGGAATTGATCTGTATGACATGAGCAAATCTACCTGACAACAGAAACATTAACTATCCTTGTTTTTTACATCACACCAATTATTAGATAGATTATCAGAATTGCCGAACAGGACAAGACCAAGGTACCCAAGCTATGGGTTTGATTTCCTTGCTTGATATTCATGCCGGTAAGCTGGGTCATGGCCCAAAAGAAGCTATCATTGGCGTGGGAAATCGCGATTGCACCCGAACCAATGGCCAGCACCGTAAATACCCGCATCATCTCGCTGTCCAAACCAAGGGTAGCCAAGAGCGGCGCGACAATTGAGGCAGTAGTAATAAGGGCTACGGTAGAAGAGCCCTGAGCCGTTTTGAGGGCTAGGGCCATCAGGAACGGTAAAAATATTCCCCAAGAAGCAGCATCCAGATTTGCACTTACCAAATCAGCGATTCCGGAATTTTGCAGCATTTTACCAAATACTCCACCCGCTCCCGTAATCAGAATAACCGGGGCCGCAATCAAAAGGGACTCTCCCACCCAACCGGAGGAAGACAATAATTTCGCATCAAATTTTTCGGGTAATCCAAAGGATAAAAAAGCGCCTAACAATAAAGCAATCACCGGACTACCCACAAATAACAGCACCGTAGTAAAAGCATTATCGCCAAAAGGCTGGGTAGGGTATTTAGCAATGGATGCTAGAACGATCAATAACAACGGAATAATGATCGGCAAGAATGCCTTCCCCAGAGAAGGACGTTTCCCTTCTTGAATATTGGCTTCTACCTCGGCAAACTTGGGAATCAGATTAACCTGCCCGGTAAAGTGTTTTACAAAAAAAAAGCATGGGACTAACGCTAGTATGCTGACGATGAGTCCCCAAAAAATCACCATCCCCAAATCAGCATTCAAGATACCAGCGGCGGCAATTGGCCCCGGAGTGGGTGGTACCAGGGAGTGACTCGCCGAGATACCCAAAGTGAGGGCCACCGTGGTGGAAGCATAAGGTAGTTTACCTTTAAACGAGAGCGACTTGTTTATCGGATTCATCATGATAAAGGCACTGTCCCCAAAAACCGGAATCGATAAAATATAGCCAGTAATCATCATAGCCAGGGTCACTGATTTCTCTCCAATGACCGCCAGTATTTTTTGGGCAATGACAAAAGCGCCCCCGGTTTTTTCCAGAAATGTACCGATCATTACTCCGAGCAGAATCAACAATCCAATGCTACCCAACACACCCCCGAACCCATCAGAAATTGATTTTAGAATAACATCGCCCGGCATACCCACCAAAAGGCCGTAGATAATAGCGCCCACAAACAACGCCAGAAAAGGATGAATGTCGTATTTAATGATTGCGACGATGATCAAAGTCAGGGCAAAGAGGATGGTAAGGAGAGTGAGCATAGAGGATTATGAATAGTTTGGCCCAAAATTGTACAAATAAGTCAACTTGGTACTTCATTTACTTGCCGGGCCTATCATCAGGATTCGAACTACCACTTTTATTTTGTTGTCCTTGCTACACTTTTCTACGTTCTTGGGGTAAAAAGCAACTATTGATTTGAAAAAGCGTTAGTATACCATAGCTGATTAATGAAATATCTATGCCAAGATTCTTTACTATTTGTCTTGTTCTTTTTTCTTTCGTCGCTTTTGGTCAAACGCGCTACACGCTCAGTGGGTTTGTACGGGAAGCCGGTACTCAGGAATTTTTGCCGGGTGTAAATGTCTATCTTCCGGGCAGCAGCCTGGGTACTGTCACCAACAGCTATGGCTTTTACTCCCTCACGTTACCCGCAAACGATGATAGCGTCGCCATCACTTATTCATTCGTTGGGTATCAGAAAATTGACCGGATACTTTCGCTTACCCAAAATATTGAAATCAACGTCTTGCTTACGAGTATAAATCAACTCGATGAAGTAACAGTCTCAGCCCGCAGGCAAGAAGACTACATCAGCAGATCGGCTCAGATGAGTCAAATAGAGGTACCCATCGAACAGATCAAAAAGGTGCCGGCTTTCTTTGGCGAAAAGGACGTACTCAAAGTGT
>JBDNFP010000257.1:0-4307 GCA_041689775.1 Spirosomataceae bacterium | reverse complement strand
GCAGTCCCCCGGGCAGGCCACGGGGCTATTCCGATGGCACCCAGAGCATTATCCTCTCCGCTGATTCTGTTTATTGCTACAAAATAGAAACCGTGGGCTCTTATAATCTTAGCCGCACCCAGCCCGTCTTGTACAATTTGTCGCAGGTTTTGTGCGTCAATCCTGTTGATACAATCCGGCCCTGCGCGCCCTTACTGAAGCTGGATACGCTGGACTGTTCTACGTTGGCACCCGATGCCTATTGCAACCAGCAGACGTTTACCAACGAACTGACTTGGATCTATCCGGCACAAAATACCCAGGGGGCTACTTGCGACCCACGGATTATGGAGTACCGAATTTACTACGCCCGCTATCAAGACGAGCAACCCGCCTTTCTTGCATCCAGGCTAACAACATTGCAGTCCTCGGGCAACAGCTTTAGCCATACGGGCCTTACTTCTTTTGCGGGCTGCTACTACGTCACTGCCGTCAACCGTTTCGGTATGGAGAGTGCACCCAGTAATACGGTCTGTAAAGACAACTGCCCGCGATTGACTTTGCCCAACGTGTTTACACCCAATAATGACGGTAAGAACGATGCCTTCACGCCTCTAAATTGCCCAACTTTTGTGCAGACCACAGAGCTCAGAGTATTTAATCGCTAGGGTACCAAGGTGTTTGAAACCACCAGCCTGAAACCACCAGCCTTACCATCAATTGGAATGGAAAAGATAGCAACGGGCAAGATCTTCCCTCCGGACAATACTTTTACGAAACATCCGTAAAGCTCCAGTCCGTAAAGCACAATCCGGAACCGGAAGTTTTCAAAGGCTGGGTGCAATTACTCTACTAGGGCAACAGGTAGTAATGTTTTTGGAAAGAATCCGCTAAAACCGCTACTTAAATCTTTTGATTGGTTAGGGGCGCTAACGGATTTTGTTATTTTTGTCAAAACAACGTTTGTTTTGGAGAAGCCTACTTCTCACCCAAATCCCTACCTTATGCTCCAACGCTTTATTTTTCCTCTTTGCCTTTTTGCCCTTTCCGTCGGTGGACTGAGAGCGCAGGTACAAGACGCCCCACCGCGCAACGAAGGCGAAGGCCCTTACGGGCAGCTGATCATCCGAGGCGTCACACTCATCAACAGCACCGGCGCACCGCCTATGGGGCCGGTCGATATCGTAGTAGAAAAAAACAAAATCAAATCCATTCAGCAGGTTGGCTATCCGGGCGTACCCATCGACCCCAAGCGCCGCCCCGTGGCCAAGGCTGGCGGCAAGGAACTCAACTGCGAAGGCATGTACCTGATGCCCGGCTTTATTGACATGCACGGCCATACCGGCGGTCGGGCGCAGGGTACCCCCGCCGAGTATGTGTACAAGCTGTGGCTCGGCCACGGCATCACCACCATCCGCGACCCTTCGGCTGGTAATGGTTTAGAATGGACACTGGACCACAAAAAGAAAAGTCTGGAAAACAAGATCACCGCTCCGCGTATCTTGGCCTATACTTCTTTTGGTCAGGGGTCCAAAGAGGCCATCACAACGCCCGAGCAAGCCCGCGAGTGGGTACGTCAGAACGCCAAAAACGGAGCCGATGGTATTAAGTTCTTCGGAGCCGAACCCGAAATCTTCAAAGCGGCGCTAGACGAAAACAAGAAGCTCGGCCTGCGCTCGGCTTGTCACCACGCTCAGCTGGAAGTAGCCCGCATGAACGTACTGGCCACCGCCAAAGCGGGCCTTACGACTATGGAGCACTGGTACGGCCTGCCCGAAGCGATGTTTGAGGATAAAACGATTCAGAACTACCCCGCTGACTATAATTACAACAACGAGCAGAACCGCTTTGAGGAAGCCGGAAAACTGTGGCAACAAGCCGCAAAACCCGGTTCTGAAAAGTGGAATAAGGTCATGGACGAGCTCATCGCCCTGGATTTTACCATTGACCCTACTTTCAATATCTACGAGGCCAACCGCGAGCTGATGCTGGCCCGCCGTGCCGAATGGCACGACGAGTACACGTTGCCTTCGCTGTGGCGTTTTTATGGCCCAAGCCGCATTTCGCACGGCTCCTACTGGCATAGCTGGGGCACCGAGCAGGAGGTAGAGTGGAAGCGCAACTACCAGCTGTGGATGCAGTTTATCAACGAATACAAAAACCGCGGCGGCCGCGTGACGGCGGGCTCCGATTCGGGTTTCATCTACCAACTCTACGGCTTTGCCTATATCCGGGAATTGGAACTGCTGCGCGAGGCAGGTTTTCATCCGCTAGAAGTGATCCGCGCCGCTACCATCAAAGGGGCCGAAGCGCTGGGCATGGCCGACCAGATTGGCTCTGTGGAGGTAGGCAAGCTGGCTGATTTCGTGATCGTGGAAGAAAATCCGTTGGCCAATCTGAAGGTACTCTACGGTACCGGCGCTATTAGCTTAACGGATAGCAACGAAGTAACCCGCATCGGTGGCGTAAAGTACACCGTAAAGGACGGCATTGTATACGATTCCAAAAAGCTGCTGGCCGATGTACGCGCCATTGTAGAAAAAGCTAAGAAAGACGAAAACTATCAGATCGTGCAGCCGGGTATGCCGCAGCCGGCTGGGAAATTAGGAGGAGGAAAGAAGTAGTCTGGACGCACCCGTGCCACGGTTTTGAACCGTGGCATGGGTAGAAAAAAATGTTATCTTTGTATTGTAAAACATCATTGTGAAATGGTCCCAAAAAGCTCAGTTTTTGACGAAATTTCTACCTTCATCGCGGGTATGAACCCCGAAAAGGTAGTTGACTTCAAGCCATCTGTGGCTCATCAGCAACGGCTCGACTGGTTGTTGACCAAGCAGAAAGACACCCTTCTTTCGCCTGAGGAGAAAAGCGAGGTAGAGCAGTATCTGATGCTCAACCGCTTGGTAGGCCTAGCCAAAGCGCGGGCTCTGCAAATGCTGCATTCATGAGCAAATCCGTATCTGTTTCCCTTCGGAAGCGAGTAAAGTACCGAGCTGAGGCCCGTTACGAGTACTGTCTGCTGCCTGAGCGAGTGTCCTATTACTCCTTCCACGTTGAACACATCAGGAGCATAAAAAACGGGGGAACCGACCAATTCGATAATTTGGCTTATTGTTGTCCCGATTGTAATTATTTCAAAGGCTCCAATGTCGCAACATTCGCTGAAGACGACGAAACGTTGGTTAGGTTTTTTGACCCAAGAAAAGATTTGTGGGAAGATCATTTCCATTTGAAAAATGGAGTAATTACGGGAAAAACTGCCATCGGCACCGCCACAGAACAAATTTTCCGCTTCAACGAAGTGGATCGATTAATCTTTAGGCAGCAGTTGATCGGGTTGAACTTATACCCATTCTCCTGATTCTGGCCTTCCCGTGTTTTTGTCGAAAAAGCTACGTAAGATGAAAACTATCAGATCGTGCAGCCGGGTATGCCGCAACCGGCTGGGAAGTTGGGAAGAGGAAAGAAGTAGTCTGGACGTACCCAAGCCACGGTTTTGAACCGTGGCTTGGGTTGCCTATTGTGCCCCTAGGAAAACCCAGAAGTAGATTCGGCCGCTTCGGCGGTCCGATTCAAAAAGTAAAGAAAATCCACAGCCACAAAAAAAGCAGGCGCTCCGCCTGCCCAAATCCTACCCAGCTCAACTACGATAAGCCCATAGACACTCCGGTGTAGTTTAGCCTGAGCTTGTCTAAGGGTCCAACAGGGGCTTTCATTGGTCGTCCTTCGGACGCAACGAAAGCTTAGTTGTTGGCGGCTGTTATTATTCTATCTCCATGTTTAGATAATCAAATTCAAGTTTTAAGTTTTGTTTTAAGAACTCAATATATTTCTTGTCATTGTCAGTTGGCGGATGTTGTCCAACTACTATGTGCTTTTTTTGTCTTGTATCTGTGTCGTTCAGTGAATAAAGCAATATTTGTCCTAACGCTTGTTTTATACATTCAGAGGCATATGACGAAGATTTTACTTCATAAAACGTAATATAACTTGGTTGAATGAGTTTTATATCAACATAATTTTCTTCGAGGATTACATTGTCTTGTCCATATTTGTCAGAAAGTAATTTTACTAATGCTTCTTGAATTTTGTTGTGTTTCTGCTCTGAAATATAGGAACGTGTTACTGTCCTTATTTGTGTTGCTGTATTTCGTCCACTTGTTGCCCGTCTTGTTATTCTTTTTTGTCTTATACCAATTTAGTTATTAAACGCCGTATTAAAAGCGTTCAGATAATGATGGTTTCCAGTAATTGATTTTATGGTTGTAGTATTCATTTCCTTGACCATTTTAGCTAACCATATTTTCAGACTTTCCATGGTTTCAAAT
>JBDNFP010000256.1:0-5808 GCA_041689775.1 Spirosomataceae bacterium | reverse complement strand
TCCACTATTGGCACTTTTTGGAGAACATTCGTAATTTCGTCGATGAGGCTTTGCTTCACGGGAAAAGAGGAGATTTGTTGTTGAGGAACTACAAAAATCCGATTTTCCCGTTTCATCCTTTCATTTTAGTAGGGTACAGTACGCCTTACCTTTGAGTTTTGTTCCTTATTTTTTTCCTATGAAATTCTTTTTTCTCCTTATTTGTATTCCCAATTTCCTCCTAGCTCAGGAGGTAGTTCCTTCGGCCGAGCGAATCCGCCACCATGTGTACTACCTCGCCTCCGATCGCATGAAAGGCCGGGGCACGGGTAGTCGTGAAAATGATAAGGCGGCGCGGTACATCATCAATCAGTTTAAAAAACTAGGTCTTGCCCCCTTGGGTACTGATGGGTATCGGCAGCCCTTCACGGCCAAAGTCCGGCGGGTGGTGGTACCCGATAGCCTGCGGCTAACTAGCAACATCCTGGGCTTTCTGGATAACAACGCTCCCTACACCATCGTCATAGGAGCGCATTTTGACCATCTGGGACTGGGTCGGCAGGGGAGTTCCAAAGCCCCGAAACCCGAAGGACAGATCCACAATGGGGCCGATGATAATGCCTCGGGTGTAGCTGGTCTGCTGGAACTGGCTCGCTATTTCTCGCAGAACAGCACGGAGGAGCCGTGTAATTTTCTCTTCATCGCCTTCGGGGCCGAAGAACTGGGCTTGCAGGGTTCGAGGCACTTCGTGAATAATCCTACCCTCCCGCTGGATAAGATCAACTTCATGGCTAACATGGATATGATCGGCCGCTACAATCCCGGCCGGGGCGTCGGTATTGGCGGCTACGGAACATCCGATGCCTGGCCGGAAATTTTTAAAGATGTACAGGGCGAGGTGAAGTTCTTTACCGACCGGGCGGGTAGCGGTGGCTCCGACCATGGTTCCTTTTACGCCAAAAATATCCCGGTGCTTTTCTTCCACACTGGCGGCCACGACGACTATCATACCCCCACGGATGATGCTGACAAGGTAGATGCCCCGGCCGAAGCCGGAATACTGGCTGTCGAGATCAGGCTGATTAAAAATGCTATGAAACTACCTAAGTTGAATTTTACGGAAGTGAAGTGAGGGACATAAAATGAGAATATCCGTGGGTGATCAAATTTATGCGTAGTCGATGAATTTACAGCCTTCTTCCAATAGAATTTTCCGTATTACTTTTGTGGATCAGTCAAGTTGAAAACTCAGCTGAGGTTTACCCAACAAACGTAATCTGGCGGTAGCAGGGAAGCTCAAAATCTGACCTTCAACCCAACGTTCACCACTTTTTGCTGCGGGTAGTAATAGCCCAGCGCGTTACTTGTTTCGGGATCAAACACTTTCAACTTATCCAGCGTGAGTAAATTAAATCCGCTGATATACAGCCGTAAATGACTCATGCTCCATGTAGTGAGGATCGGGATTGGAATGGAATAGCCCAATTCGAGGTTTTTGAGACGAATGTAGTCCGTACTGCGCAACCAGTAATCGTTCCCGGTGGAGTAGTACTGGTCGTTGCGGTTGGCAATGCGCGGGTGGGCACCGCCGGGGTTATCGATTGACCAGCGGTTTTGGTATACATCTAACAGGTAGTTGCCAATCGAGCCTGACTCTCCCGCGCTGATCCATTGTTTTGCCCCCGCCGAACCTTGGAGGAGTAGGTTCAGGTCAAAACCCCTGTAACGGGCTTCCAGCGTTACTCCTCCCTGAAACACGGGCAGATTAGTAGCATTAAGCCGAATGCGGTCGTCGGGTGTTATTTTACCGTCCCTATTGACATCCTTGTACCTCATGTCGCCGGGACGTAATTGATTCACCAGTGCCGAATAATTGAGTCCATTGGCGTCGATTTCTGCCTGATTTTTGAATGTTCCGTCGTGCCGGTAAACGGCATAGGCATTGACCGGTTTTCCAATAACCGATTGCTCTATCAAGGTTCCGAAGAGGTCTTCCTGTGAAAGTAATTTGTTTCGGGTATAAGCGCCGTTGATCCCCAAACCATAAGAAAAATCCTTGATTCGATTGCGGTAGGCCAGGCTGAATTCCCAGCCTCTGTTTGCCAATTCGGTAAGCTTTTCTTCGGGTAATCTTGGACCTCGCACGTAACTGAGGATTCTGGTGCGGGGCTTAGAAAAAACATCAAATTCAATGGTCAGTTTATTGCTGAATAGCCGCCCCTCCATGCCCAGATTATAGGTAGGGCTGGGCAAATAAAGCGACTCAGGAGACTGGGACGCAATGCTGGTTTGGTACTGCCCAATATCGGACGAGGGCATTAACGCCGGTTGGTCGCTGCCAAGTTTCCCCGCCGAACCCCGAATTTTAAAGAAAGTTATGGCGGGAAAGGCCTTTTTCCAAAACATCTCCTCCGAAATAATCCAGCCTAGCATCAAACCATAAAAGAAACGGTAACGCCTGCCTCCTGGCAGAACATCCGTGCCGTCATAGCGTCCCTGCCACTCAGCGAGGTACTTTTCCTTGTAGCCGTATCCTACCCGGCCAAAGTACCCGTTGCGGGCGGTTGTCAAACTACCACCCGAATTGTCTTTGGCTTGGTCGCCCCCGGCAAACAGCTGATCCAGCGCCGTCGAAAGGAAATAGCGGCGGTAGGCCGTGAAAAAATTGCGTTCGATTTGGTAGCGTTCAGTACCGGCAAGTATATTCAAGCGGTGCTCGCCCACCACCGTTTTGTCGTAAGAAATCACGGCCCGAGGGGTAATGTTTACCTGTTCCGCGGTCCCAAGGCTAAGGCGGGGATCTTCCGGCCCCCGTTGGACAGGGGTCAGCTTGGGCGTAATACCATCAGGCTCAAAGCCATCTCCCCGGAAATAAAGCGTCAAGGGTATTTCCCAGCGTTTAGTATTCTGGCCAAAATAGTCAATGGCTGCCGTTGCTGTCAGTTTCAGGCCATCTATGCCGGGAATTTTGAATTCAAGCAAACCGCTGGTTTGTAAGAAGTTGCGCGTATCCTGGTCGTAGCCGGCCTGGTTGGTAGCGATGACTACCGGATTTTCGCCGTTCTCAAGGTCGGGGCCGGGCAGGCCATTGGGCCAAAAGGCGGGCTGTTGGGGCTTGCCCCGCATCATCATTCGGAAGATGGTAGCAGAGGATTTGGTTGCGTTACGCCGCGCTTCCTGACGTCCCAGCATGCTCAGCGAAAACCTAACGTATTTATTGATGTCCCCATCCAGATTGATGCGTAGGTCATACTGCCGGTATCCGGTGGCCGAATTTCGATAGTTGGCGTCTTGGTTGAGATAACCAAGCGAGGCTAGATACCGGAAATTTGTGGTACCACCATTCAGCTGAATAGTATGTCGGACCTGTGGAGCGTTCTTTCTCAGCGTGGCCCCAAACCAGTCCGTATTGGGGTGTCCCCATGGGTCGGAATCGTCGCGGTACTTTGCCAGATCGTCAGGCGAGAAGGGGGCCTGACGGGTACTTCCATTGGGGCGTAAATAAGTGCCTGTTGTTTGGTAAGCCCGATGGGCGGCTTCCCATTCAGACGAAGGCAGACCGTTGTAAATATCCAATTCATTGAGCATAGAAGTGTACTGCGCCGCATCGGCCAGTTTGGGAATGACCGTAGGGTTTTGAAAACCCTGATTAAAAGAATAGGTCAATGAAGGCTTCCCAATTTGCCCCCTTCGGGTAGTGATCAGAATTACGCCGTTGGCGGAACCGTACATGGCCGCCGCTGCGTCTTTCAACACGGAAATGCTCTCAATATCTAAGGCATTGATTCGGTCGATGCCCCCGAAACGATCTGGAATACCGTCTACCATCAGTAGTGGGCTGTTGTCAGCCAGCGTGTTGATGCCGCGCACGAGCAGGGTAGCCCCGTCGTTGCCCGGCTCACCACCCGGGTTGATCACCGTCAGTCCGGGTAGTCTTCCTGCGAGTGCGATAGTTAGGTTTATCGCGGGAGATCGGGCCAAATCACTACCTCTTACCGCTACGACCGAACCCGTCACCCATCTTTTATTTTGTCGGCCGTAGGCAACTTCTACCTCCTCAATTAGTACTTCATTTTCGGGTAGTAACCTAATGTATAGAGAACGGATTCCTCCCGTTTCAATCTCCCGCGAGGCGTAACCGAGAGCCGAAACGACGAGCATACTATTCCGTCCTGGCAGGTTCAAAGAAAATTTCCCCTCCTGATCAGTACTAGTGCTAACCGTTGTTGACTTTATCAGAATAACTGCCCCCGATAAGGCATGTCCGCGTTCGTTGGTGACCGATCCAACGGCGGTCATTTGGGCAAAGATTCTATTCGTAAAGAATAGGAAGAATAGTAAAAGATAAAGTTTTGGCATTCTTCTCAAAAAAATCGAGTTGGTAATGAGATCAAACAATGAAGTACATAAATGCAGTGTACCTCACTTTGCCAGCAAAAGTAAATACAATTACACTCCAAAGTCGTGGGCTTCGGCGGATTATGTAGAGAGCATAAGGCAAATACTACCCCAACTTGAGAGCGATGGGCGGTCAGGGGATTTCTTACTGGATAGTTTTGATAGGAAGTCATGTACCTTATTTTGAGGTACTCGTGCCAGTCCTCAAAGCTAATGAGATATTAGTAAAAGTAAAAGCGACAATTCGTAGGATGACCCAGCCAGTGCCAGATTGCATCAGGTGGTCACGCAGATTTGTCGAGTTTAAAACTGGTAGGAGCGTAAGCTATTATTTATCGCACACACATCAAATTGACTCACAAAGCTTGAATCATTTCCCTATGCGGGATAGTATTAGAAGATGGCGAGTAAGTACTAATGCATAATTAGTTTGTATTATTAATTTAGTCAAATTACTGGCTAATGTTTTCTATATCAAATATTTACAAAAAGGTAACAGCTACAAGCTAATAGCTATCAGCTACTTAGTCTCGCTTGGGTAGGTATTCCTTTGATTCGGGTTGTATTGATTCGCAGCTTTTTTTGTAAGCATTCTGAAAATCTTTGAGTCAGTTCCGGATTATCAAATTCCTGGTGCGTCGTTATTTTCCGCAGACTGACGGTAGCAGGGGGCTCGACTAAATACCGGATTTTAGTAACCAGCGTTAATTTTTTAACAGAGTATTATCCATTATTTCACAAAATCCACTAAAAACATCGTTTTCTATTTTTCCATTAAAATGTGCTCTTCCTGGACATAACATTACTTCCGCTCCCAACCGTTTTTTCCAGAGTTCAGAGTTTCTTTTATAATTTGAAGTAAAGGGGTCATTATCAGAAATAATAATCTGTTTATAGAGGATATTTTCTTGTAGGGAAGTGTAAGGCAATTGATCATTTTTTAGCCAGGGTATAACGGTATCCCATGCTTCATCTACCTCAAACCAGGCTGCAACCAATATAAGTCCTCCGATGGTGGTGGTAGGGTCATGAAGTAATCTTTCATGTAAAAAATGCAACAACGCAAGGCATCCGACACTGTGACCGATCAGAATAGTAGACTCATTGAGTTCTGGAAGCTCGTTCCATAAAAATTCAGTAGCTTCATCAATACTGGGCGCGTTCCAATGAGGCATTGCTAATGCTTTTACGGAGACTCCATACTTTTCCTTCACCTTACCACCAAACCAATCATACCAATCTGAATGGGGGTTGCCACTCCATCTGGGAACTATAAAAACTTGAGGCTTCAATTCATCCTTGCTTGATTCTTCCATAAGAAAACTATGAAGCTGTTTAATGTTATAGGACTTTCGCAAATCATGCGAATTTAATAGTTGGCCGGGTCAGTTGCGTGCGCAAATAATCACTTAGCAAACCATACTTCAATTG
>JBDNFP010000255.1:0-50956 GCA_041689775.1 Spirosomataceae bacterium | reverse complement strand
GCCAAACGGTTTCAAACCAAGTACAAAAAGGTATCCCCGGCTATGAAACAGGGGCTCGTGAACCAAATCTACCCCTTGGAGGACCTCCTGTTAATGAAGCCCTTAATGTTTACCATAGATTAAATGCCCAGTACCGAAATTTGGGGAACGGATAAAGAATTAGCTAATTCTTTTAAACAACGAATCCACAAATTCGGCCCGGTCGAAGACCTGCAGATCGTCAATTTTCTCACCTACGCCAATATACTTGACTGGAATCTGGAATTCGTCGGAGATACCGATTACCACGCCGCCTTTGGCCGTACCGTCGAGTTTGGTAATGGCGAGGGAGGTAACCTCGGTGGCTTTGGTAAATTCTCGGGCCTGAATCACCGCGTTTTGGCCGGTACTGCCATCGAGTACCAACATTACTTCGTGGGGAGCGTCGGGTAATACTTTCTGCATTACGCGCTTGATTTTACCCAGCTCGTTCATTAGGTTCACTTTGGTGTGTAAGCGTCCAGCTGTATCAATAATAATTACGTCAGCACCTAGTTCAACTCCTTTTTTCAAGGTATCATAGGCTACGGCGGAGGGATCGGTATTCATACCGTGGTCAACCACGGGTACACCCACGCGTTGACCCCATAGTTTGAGTTGATCCACGGCGGCAGCCCGGAATGTATCGGCGGCTCCCAGCACTACGCTCCGGCCCCGTTGCTGAAACTGATGGGCTAGTTTGCCGATTGTGGTAGTTTTACCGGCTCCGTTGACTCCTACTACCATAATCACATAGGGCTTGGGTAGATGCTCGGTTTCAAAACTATCGATGACACCAACAACCGAACCCTCCGAGAGCAGTGCGACCACTTCCTCTCTCAGAATCAGATCCAACTCGTTGGTAGAGGTATATTTATCGTTTGCGACGCGGTCTTCAATCCGCCGGATAATTTTAACGGTAGTACCTACACCCACATCAGAGCTGATCAAAATCTCTTCTAATTCATCGAGAACCTCTTCGTCGACGGTTGTTTTACCAACAATTGCCCGGGAGAGTTTTCCGAAGATATTCTCCTTCGACTTTTCCAGTCCTTTATCTAAAGTCTCTTTTTTCTCCTTTGAAAAAAAATCAAATAAGCCCATGATTTGGATAGTAATCTACCGTTAAAGTATTGATTATTAATGCTAGTTATACGCTGTATCCGGCTTGATGATCGACCGGATCATAAACTGAATAGCTCAAAAATAAAACAAAAAAAGTCCCATTGGGGACTTTTCATGCATTCGTTCGTAAAATCGACTATTCAATAGCCGACTAACTTAGCTTTTTAACAAATCCTGAACGGTTTCGCTGGGTACCATTTCCTCTTTGAAGGTATAAGCACCTGTCTTTGGTGATCTTACCGCCTTGATTACTTTGGCGAAGGTTCTGCCACCTTCTTTTTTTAGGGTTGCAACTACTTTCTTAGCCATATCTCTATATAGTTATTGTTATATGCTACTCACCGATACAATCACTACTTGTTTTAAGCAGTAATTATTCCATAAACAACACCTAACGAGGTTATTTATTTGATCTCCTTATGAACGGTATAGCGACGCAAGAAAGAATTAAATTTCTTCAATTCCATACGTGCGGGGGTATTTTTGCGATTCTTGGTCGTGATATAACGCGACATCCCTGGTACACCTGATTGCTTTTGCTCGGTGCACTCTAGTATTACCTGAACTCTATTACCTTTTTTAGCCATTGCTTTACTTCGTTTTACAAATAGGACTGCAAAAGTAGTGCTTATCAATAAATTAGCAAAGTCATTTTTCTAAAAAAACCAATTTATTTCTAATAATAGCCAATTAGTGCCAATTATACTGTACTTTGTATATTCGTGCAATTTTTTTTAGGTACTTTTACTTTATCATTTTTATGGAATAGAGGCTAATTCTTACTTTTATTAGCAGTCCTCACCTCCTTCCCATACTTTAAAGTTCAACTTACCTTTTTTACAAAATTGCAATTTCACATGGTACTCAGAAAATTAACGTTGCTTGCCTCACTTGCCCTGGTTGGATATATCGGAGTAAGTTGCTCATCTCAGGAAGACAAAGAGTCATACGATAAATTTTATGGAAATGGACGGACCGAAAGAGAAGAAGCTGCCGCATCTGCCACACCGCCGCCCCCACCTCCCGCAGAAGAGGTGAAAGTAGACCCGGCTATCGTTAATGCCCTATCAGTGACAGAAAACGCAGACACCAAGGTAGCTGCCAGCAACGAAAAAGTAGATGATACTCCCGAGCCTGCCGGAAAAACCGTAGCTAAGGTATCTCAAAAAGTAGAGGAGGAACCTACACAAAAACCAACTCCGGCGGACATCGCAGGCCTGCTCAACAAGCATGCCTGTTCCGCTTGTCACCTCCCGTACGATCGATTGGTAGGCCCGGCTTACTCAGATGTTGCCAAGAAAGGCTATTCTACTGCGAAAATTTTAGAATTGGTATACAAGCCTATGCCTGCCAACTGGCCTGGTTATCCTCCGATGGCCGCAATGACTCAGGTTCCGAAAGAAGATGTGTTGAAGCTAGCCGGATGGATTAACTCTCTTTAAGGAGAAAGAAAGTTATTAGGTTGTTGGCCATTAGCTTTTTATTCATTGTAATTGTCCAACCTTCCTGATGTAGATTGGCAGAGTTTTATATAAAAAAAATTCCTTGGTTTACTTTGTATTCTAGTATCACAAAAAATGCTACTCCTGACGATCAGGAGTAGCATTTTTTGTGATACTAGAATTAGCTTTTTATTACTCCTCCCCTACTGCCTTTGCTTCTTTAAGCGCAAAATACATTACTACTCCAAGGCAGAACATGGGTAAGAAGAATGACATATTGATGCTTTGAGTGGTATCTGATATTAGCCCTTGTATTCCGGTAAGTACCGCACCCCCCAAAATTGCCATAATAAGGCCTGATCCTCCGATTTTGGTATCAGCGCCCAACCCACGTAGTCCCAGGCCGTAAATGGTTGGAAACATCAGCGACAAGCAAGCAGAGATACTTACAAGCGCTATTACTCCTACGTAGCCACCGGTCATAATCACCACACCCGTAAGTAGTACCCCGATTCCGGCCAAACCAGCGAGCAAATTGCGGGGAGCGATAAATCGCATAAGGTAAGTACACACAAACCGTGATAACAGGAATAATACAAGCGCCGCCAGATAGTAGTCAGCTGATTGTTCTTCATTGATATTTAATTCTTTCATGACGTACCGGATAGTGAACGACCAGGTACCAATCTGCGCGCCCATGTAGAAAAATAGCGCCGTTACCGCCCACACGTAGGACCTTTTTTTAAGGAGCCGCCCCCACGATGCCCCGAAGTTCAAGGAGCTATCTTCGTCCGAAGCCGTAGGCATTTTGTTAAAGAATATCAAAATCCAGAGAAACAACAAAAAAACTGCCACCCCAACGTAAGGGCCCATCACCCCGGTAAGTTCGGCTGATTGAATTTTCTGCAACTCATCCGCCGTCATTGAGGCGCGCTCTGATTCCCCGGCAGTATTGAGCTGTGAAAGAATAAAAACCTTGCTCAATAGTACGCCGATGATGGACCCGATTGGATTGAACGATTGGGCAAGATTGAGCCGCTGCGTGCCGGTTTCTTCCGGACCCATTGCCACAATGTAGGGATTTGCTGATGTTTCCAGAATCGATAACCCTCCCGCCAGAATAAACAATGCCGCCAGAAAATGCCCATATACCATCGTTTTACTAGCCGGATAAAAAAGAAGTGAACCAGCGATAAATAACGCTAGTCCAATTAAAATACCCGTTTTATAGGTGAATTTCTTGATAAGAATCGCCGCCGGTATGGCAAGACAGAAGTAGGATCCGTAAAAGGCATACTGTACGAAGGTGGTTTGAAAGTCAGACATGCTCATGATCCGTTTAAACGCGGAGAGCAAGGTATCGGTCATATTATTAGCTAAGCCCCACATCAAAAATAGGCTCGTGATCAAAACAAACGGAAGAATGGGTGTTTTTTTTAGCATAGATGTTTTTTTAGTTTAGGAAGGAGACATTATTGAAATCATACTTATGGCGACAAGAAATAGGACTACGATTGAGTACTATTGCCCTGACTACCCGTTCTTATAATGATAAGAACTTGCTTTCGCTTTTACCCGTCTACTACTTGCTTCGTACCTTTACGACAGATTTAGATTTTAACTTATGAGTACTACCCTACAATACGAATACCGTCCGGAACATCTTACCAATTCAGAACCTAATAAGTACCTGGCAAAGGACCTCCGAAAAGAGGAGATGGTACTCAATATGGGACCGCAGCACCCCTCAACGCACGGTGTACTACGGCTTGAAATCGTTACCGACGGGGAGGTAGTAGTCGATGTAGTGCCCCACATCGGCTACTTGCACCGTTGCTTCGAAAAGCACGCAGAATCAATGCCCTTCAATCAGATTATCCCGTACGTCGATCGAATGGACTACGCAGCCGCCATGAATTCCGAGCATGCCTACGTGATGGGAGTGGAGAAAATGTTAGGCATAGAAAATGACATTCCTAAACGCGTCGAATACATCCGGGTACTCGTAGCAGAACTAAACCGGCTGGCTTCCCATTTTATTGCCATTGGAACTTACGCCATGGATATCGGCGCCTATACCCCTTTTTTATGGCTCATGCGTGATCGTGAGCATATTCTGCGTCTGCTGGAATGGATCTGCGGCGCCCGAATGCTGTATAACTATATTTGGGTAGGTGGTTTATTTTATGATCTGCCCGTAGGCTTCGAAGAACGCTGTCTGGAATTCGTGACCTACCTCAAACCCAAGTTGGTAGAATTACAGCAACTCGTGGTCGAGAACAAAATATTTGTACTACGTACGGCCAACGTAGGCGTACTACCCATGGCTACGGCAATTAACTATGGCTGCACTGGGCCTGTACTCCGGGCAGCAGGTCTTAGGTACGACCTCCGCCGGGTGGACGGATACTCTGTCTATCCAGAATTAGAATTTGAGGTTCCGATTGGGAAAGGAGAAGTAGGAACGCTCGGTGACTGCTGGGACCGCAATTCGGTGCGCGTGCAAGAGTGCTGGGAGTCAGTCAAGATTATTGAGCAATGTATCGCAAAACTCACCACCGACCATGCTCGTACCCGCTCGTTCGATCCACAGGCTATTGTTCCTAAGAAAATACGACCCAAAGCCATGGATTTTTACGCACGAGCAGAAAACCCAAAGGGGGAGCTGGGCTATTTCTTTCGTACTGATGGGCGTTCTGATATCCCCCTCCGGTGTAAAGCCCGGGCCTGCTCTTTCCATAATTTATCCGTAATCAGTGAAATCTCACGCGGCGGCTTACTAGCTGACTTAGTTGCTGTAATTGGCTCGCTGGATCTGGTCATGGGAGAAGTAGACCGATAGCCCGGCTGCTTATAACCTACTTGGGAGCGATGCTATTTATCTAAAAAGCCACCACTGATCGAGGCAGTGGTGGCTTTCGTTGCTATTGAATGTCAGATTATTTGGCGCAAACCTACGCTTTTTCAGCTACTTCTACCAAATCGTGTTTTACGAGGTACTCCGCAATCTGAACAGCGTTGGTAGCGGCTCCCTTACGTAGGTTATCAGCTACTACCCATAAATTTAAAGTCTTGGGCTGCGATTCGTCACGACGGATACGTCCTACGAAGGTATCATCCTTACCGTGGGCCGTTAGAGGCATTGGGTATAGGAGATTCTTCGGGTCGTCTTGTACCACTACACCTTCGGCAGCTTCCAGTATTGACCGTACTTCAACCAAGTCAAATTCGTTTTCAAACTCTATATTCACGGCCTCCGAGTGCCCGCCAATGGTAGGAACGCGCACGGTAGTAGCCGTTACGGCAATACTATCGTCGCCCATGATCTTCTTGGTCTCGTTGGTCATTTTCATTTCTTCCTTGGTGTATCCGTTATCCAGAAACACATCAATGTGAGGAAGAACATTAAGGTCGATGGGGTGTGGATAAACCTTTTTCACGGTATCATCCCCCCTACGCTCGGCAAACAACTGGTCCACAGCTTCTTTACCCGTACCAGTCACGGACTGGTAGGTAGAAACCACCACTCGCTTAATGGTATATTTATGATGTAACGGACTTAATACCAACACCATCTGAATGGTCGAACAGTTAGGGTTGGCGATGATTTTATCTTCTTTGGTCAGCGTATTTGCATTGATTTCTGGTACAACTAGCTTCTTGGTTGGGTCCATCCGCCAAGCCGATGAGTTATCCACAACGGTAATGCCGGCTTCGGCAAATTTAGGCGCCAAGTCCAATGAGGTACCTCCTCCGGCTGAAAAAATAGCAATGGCAGGTTTCGCTTTTATGGCGTCCTCAAATCCTACTACTTTCACCTGTTTACCTTTGAAGGTAATCTCTTTTCCAATAGATCGTTCGGAAGCAACGGGCAACAGCTCCGTCACGGGAAAGTTACGCTCTTCGAGAACTTTGAGGATTTCGCTACCTACCAAACCGGTAGCACCTACTACTGCAATTTTCATTTTACAACTGATTAAAAATAAAACATGAACATGTTCTCTATAAAATAGTCGCAAAAATACGAAGAATATCCTAACTGTAAGATACCCAATCCGTAAATCAGGGCATCGGGCCGTATATCGACGTTGGAGTGATACAATAGTCGAGGATAATATCCCACGCTCCACTATCGCTGACAAGATCAATTGGATCAAAAAACGAGAGACCTACTTTGAGTGCATCAGGATTACATTCGGCCAGGAAACGGTCGTAGTAACCACCACCATACCCCGCCCGATTACCAACACGGTCGTAAGCCAGTAGTGGTACCAGAATAGCATCCAATAACGTAGGAGATATTCGGTGCGATACTGCGGGGTCAGGCTCTTGAATACCCCAACGGTTAGCGATCAGGGACACAGTACTATCCCAAAGAAAGTGCTCCATCTGCCGGGTGCCGGGTACTATCCGAGGCGCTACCCATCGTAAGGTCGGCAATGAATTGTGAACATAATCCTTGACAGTCATGGTATTGACCTCATTACGAAAGCCGTCCGAAATAAAAGTGTGGAGTAAAGAAATAGAGCGAGATGCCAGAAAATCTAAGAGATTATGGGCAATAGCTTCGCTCATCTGCGTATTTTCAGTCGAACTTAGTTCGTGTCTTTTCCTAAGAAATAATTCCCGGCTCGCTTGCTTAGTCAGGATTATATCACCCATGTATCATCATACGGTCAAAGGCGCAGCCTACTCTTCCAGGATATTAAACTGGAAGTTGAGCGGATCAAAATTTTCTAATAACTGTTGAATGAAATTACGATTACTCAGGTAGAAGGTCATAAAATTATCGTGCCGCTCCTGCGGGATACCCTTCGGAAAAAACGTATCTAACAAATTATCCAGTTGCCCAACCATAACCCCGTGCTTACGCTCTTCCGCTTTACGGATTCGCTTTTCCAGTTTTTCCAGCGAGTTAGACAAGCGGGCTCTTTCGGCTAGTACTGCCGGTTCCATGGTTTTATCTACCTTTAACGCTTTCTCGACCATCGACATCAGTAACGTATCGAACTGCTTTTTTTCGGAGTCGAGGGAAAGGGTATGCTCAGATATCCGTTCAATCATATCCCGCTTTAATTGAGTACGGTTCTGGAAGAAATCCTCGTAGTTAAACCCCAGCTTTTCAAGCCGCTTACGGCTAGCCGTATTGACATAGAGAGCAAAATTGCGGGGAATTAACATCGGGAACGGCACTTTAAAGTATTCAAAAACCCCTTTAAGCTGCATCCAGTAGGGTATCTCTGACGGTCCGCCAATGTAGGCCAGGTTAGGCAGAATCACTTCTTCGTACAGCGGCCTAAGTACCACATTGGGGCTAAATCGTTCGGGATGATCGTTTGCTTCTTTTCGAAGTTCTTCAGTACTAAACGTCAGGGTAGTATTTAGAACTTTATACTGATCGTCTTCCAAGACGATTCGCTCTCGTAGTCCGTCCAAAAGATAGAAAAGGTTTATTTCACGGGCGTGAACCGGCGTATGGTACCCTAGTTCTTCCAACTTTGTCGTTGTCTGAGCTACAATGCTACCTGAGGTCTGCTTGAAAAGCTCATCTTCAATGACTGGCAAAAACCGCCGTTTTAAGTCAGCATCGTCCGCATCGAGCGTAACGAGACCCTCTGTCCAAAAAAGTTCGTGCATATAGCGGCGTACCGCTTCAGCCAGCGTAGCACTTTCCAGGTAGGCCTTTTTAAACAGTGGCAGTGCTTCGGGTAATTGGCTTAGTACAGACTCTAACTCGCTGGTATTAAGCCGTCCTACGGCCCCAGGATGCTCGCCGGTCCAAGTGTATTTTTTACCAAAAAGATTGAACGAAGCTATTTCTTCAAAGTCATGATCTTCAGTTGCCATCCAGTATACGGGCACAAAGTCATAATCCGGGTGGGTTTCTTTCAGCACCCGCGCCAGATTAATGATCGTAACGATCTTGTAGATGACATACAATGGCCCGGTGAAAATATTCAGCTGATGCCCCGTAGTAACGGTGAAGGCATTTTCGTTGAGTAGAATGGAGAAGTCTGGCTTAGATGCCATACCTGCGTATTGCTTATTCAGCACCTCAACGAGTATTTTACGTTTTTCAGGATCAAAATCAGCGCGTTGTTTGATCGCTTCAATACCCCCGGCGGCGGTGGGATACACACTATAAAAATCTCTTAGCTCTGGCTTTTCGTCAAGGTAATCAAGCAAAAGGGCAGGGAATTGCCCGGTGGTACGCAGCGCAACGGAATGAAGTTTCATGAACAATAGTTTAACAAAAAACAAGGAGCAATTTCGGGAAAGCAAGTTGCCTAAAATAATTGACTTAAGACCACTTAGCCCTTCGTAAAGTTCTACAACCTTAAAAAGGTGTTTTGCCTGGCACCTACTCTACACAAAAAAGCCGATCCTGAATCAGAATCGGCTTTCGTAACTAACGTAGTAGTCGTATTGGTTTTCAGTTGCGCGGATAGTAACTATCCGTACAGTCTTTATTTCCCAGCTTAATGGAAAACATATTTTTAATAAGCACCACGGTACCTCGACCGGGCCTCTCTTTCATTTAGAATATAAATTTGTTCTCAGCGAGCATGGCATCAGCCACTCGGCGGCGTGCATCTTTTACGTTCATTGGTTCGATCTTCGTAAAGCGCTTTAAGCCCATGAGCATTACACGCAACTCATCGCCTTCCGCGAACGATGTGATAGCCGAACGCCCTACGGAGTTAAGTTTATCTACGGCTCCGTGGAGGTAAATCATAGCCATATCTTTTTGCAACGATACCGCTTCTTCACCTTTAATACCAATCAGTTTTTCTACTCGTAACAGTACCGACTCTGCCGCATAGATCTCGATGATCATATCGGCCACATTCATCAGTATTTCTTGCTCATGAGATAACTTCATCATAAATTTCTGCACAGCAGCACCGGCAACCATTAAGGTCGCTTTCTTCATGTTTTGCAGCACCTTTTTCTCTTTGGCAAAAAGTACATCATCGTCTTCTGCCCCGAAATCAGGGATCGACATGATTTCTTTCGAAACCGCCGTTGCTGGTCCCATCAAATCCAACTCTCCTTTCATCGTACGCTTTAATAGCATATCTACGGTCAGCATCCGGTTGATCTCATTGGTACCTTCAAAAATCCGGTTGATCCGTGAATCACGGTAGGCACGCTCCATTGGGGCGTCAGCTGAGTACCCCATTCCTCCGTACACCTGCAAGCTTTCATCCACCACATAGTCAAGAACCTCTGAGCCATGTACTTTCAGAACAGCGCACTCAATGGCAAATTGCTCCACTCCTTTTAATTTAGCCTCGGCATCGCTCATTCCCGATGCTTTCAAGTCTTCAATCGCATCATCGATATTTTGTCCGGCCCGGTAGCAAGCAGTTTCCGAAACATAAATACGGGTCGCCATTTCGGCTAGTTTATGTTTTATGGCTCCAAAGCGACCAATAGTAAGACCAAATTGCTTGCGTTCGTTGGCAAACTGAATCGCGTGCTCCAATGCACCCTTAGCCCCACCGATTACCGCTATACCCAGCTTGATACGACCAATGTTAAGGATGTTTACGGCAATCTTAAATCCGTTTCCACGGTCAGAAAGAAGATTTTCAACCGGTACTTTACAGTCATTGAAAAACACCTGACGCGTATCAGACCCCTTAATACCTAACTTTTCTCCGGCTCGTTCATGGTGATTCCACCAAAGTCCTTCTCGACGATAAAGGCCGAAAGATTTTTGTCAAGCTCTCCATCACCACCGGAGATTTTTGCAAAAACAATAAATATGTCAGCAAAGCCACCGTTGGTAATCCACATTTTCTGACCGTTGATCACGTAGTGCTTTCCGTCTTCGGTCAACACGGCTTTTGTCTTACCAGAATTGGCATCCGATCCTGAATCTGGCTCAGTAAGGCAGTACGCGGCCTTCCATGCACCCGTAGCCAGGTTTGGGAGGTACTTCGACTTCTGATCTTCACTGCCGTAGTACATAATAGGTAAAGTACCAATGCCGGTATGCGCAGACTGCGCTACCGAAAAGGAGTGCCCCGTACCCAAGTGTTCGGCTACGAGCATGGAAGTATTGAAGTTCATACCGAATCCGCCGTACTCTTCGGGTACTGCGGTTCCGAGTAGACCTAACTCACCTGCTTTGTCCATTAAAGAGGACATCAGGTCGGGTGATTTAGCGGCATCGATTTCATCCAGAATCGGGTGAACTTCAGTACGCAAAAAGTCGCGACAAGTATCTGCGATCATGCGTTGTTCCTCGGTAAATTCCTCGGGAATAAATACTTGTGATGCGTCAGTTTCTTTGATTAGAAACTCTCCTCCTTTGATTGCTGCTTGGTTTTCAATAACTGCCATGGTGTATATTTTTTCGGGTTTTGAATATTCTTTAATTAATGGTATGCACGCATACCATACATGATAAAACAAAGATAACAGTTAAAATAATGGTATGCAAGCATACCATTATTTTAACATACTTATTCTCCTGTTTCTTATTACAAACACAGGTTTGATTATCTTTTCAAAACTCGAAAAAGGCGAAGATTTTCCCCGTTGGACTCCACTTGGATAAAGTAAAGGCCCGCAGCAAGTGACAGGCCTGCGAGGTCAATCTGGGCGATCCGGTTTTCCAAAGTGACCCATTTGGGGGCAATAGTCATTCTTTGCCCACCAGGTGTTATCAACGAAAAAGAAAAGGACGAGGCCACTTGTTCGTCGGGAAGCTGGATATTAAAAACACTCTCAAAAGGATTTGGATAGCTTTGCCACGCATCGAGCTGACGATTGGGCTGCGCTGAATCACCGGGAGTAATACTAAAACGTAGCGTAGTAGTAAGCACAAGTGAGTCTTTCTTAAACGCCTGTGCCCGCAAGGTATACCCACCTACATAGGGAGCAAATCCGCTCTCATCCCGAAAGAGGGCATAGGGAAACTTTTTAACGTCCGCAGAGTACCTGTATGGGCCACTCATGGTAAAGAAAACCTGATCAAAGTCAAAATTACCGTACGCATAAATATTCAGCAAAGGAGGCAAAGCTTCTGCAAAAAGCACATCACCATTAGCTAGCGGGCGGAGTAACTGACGATCGATTGCCTTCCCCGAACGTAGCAAATCGAAAGTTAGTTTAGGGACCTCTACCCTAATTACTAGTGGTGTTTCGACGTATCCTCCTACGTTGTCATAGGCTCGCACCGTAATACGAAATTCCCCTACTTCGGTTGGAATACCAGAAAACTTATTCAGGGAAAAACTTAGCCACCGGGGCGGGTTTTGAACTAATACTAATGTGATATATCCGTCGCTGTCAACGAACAAAGACGGGGGAAGCTCGTAGGTAAAAAGCTCATTCACCTTAGTAAACTGTACCGGGATTGTGCCTTGCACGTAGGGAGCATTATTGAGATATTGAGGCTCTACAACTTGTATGGTAAAATAAATCTCGACAAAAGCATTAAACTCATCATACGCTTTCAAAGCAATGCGGTAGTCGCCGGACTTCGTAGGAAAACCTTTTAACTCACCATTTTGAAAGGTCAGCCATGAAGGAAGCTCACTGGCTTCAATCCGGGTAACTCCACCATCTTCGTCCACAAATAAATCTTTGGGGAGAGTGAAACTGAATGACTGATTAGTGACAATCGCCAGATTAGCGATATTTTTTTTTACAGAGGGCGGCTTATTGGCATTCTCACGAGTATCAACCCGGATGGTTAAGTAGGCATCGGTAGTCCCCCCTTCATCATCAATACCCCGCACCAACAAACGTGTATCTCCCAATGCCGTTGGGGTACCAATGAGCTGACCATCCTGATAGCGCAGCCAAGACGGCAGAACAGGAATCTCTATTTTAGCAATAACACCATCATAATCAGCAAATGTATCAGATAGTATTCGGTAAGTAAAGTTACGGGAGATAGCAATAATCTGCATGGGTATTGGATTCAGCAGATAAGGTACCGAGTTGGCCGCCGCTGCCCAGTATTCGTCTTTTAACAGGTCTTCATTTAATTTTACGAACACGGGCTTGGGGATAGCACTTCCTCTCGCTATAGACTTCCAGGAAGAGTACGTACCCACATCATAAATGCCACGGTCGACCACCCGCGACAACAAATAGGAGACTGTATCTTTCGGGACTATTGGCTCCATAGGTTTATTTACCCATTTATCTGCTGAATTCCGGATCACGTCACGGACAGCAGCTACATGGCCCGGGGTAGAAAGCACAAAACAAACCAACTTTGCGCCGCTGGCGAAACATTCATCAATCTGCTCGTAATATTCAGACTTTGCCAAATAATCCGCATAGAAAACCTCATTCATAACCCATTGATCAGGCCGTGAGTTACTTCGTATCACATCCATCATCCAACGATGATCATATTGCTCCGAATCATGAATTTTCACTCCGTCTGCCTTACTGCATAAATCTTGAAAAGCCAGCGTCCCTCTTATTCCACTCATATCGTCAATCACTGCGCCAAACTCAGGTACAAAGGGGATACTTTGATCCACCCCCTTAACGACATCAATCATTTGATCGTTGAATTGCTTCAGGATCAGATGTCGGTAGATGTACCAGTCTTTCCCCCTTCGCCCAAAAAATGACTCCTTGGGATCCCAAGGGGTAACCGAAGGAAGAACGTCCTCAAAACTTTTGTAATCGGCTCCCCAAAGGAGGTTTAGCCGAACCAGCTTTTTATACTTACCCCGTACCCACTCAATAAAACCTTTCTTGTAGAAATCAGAATAGTCAAATATGGTCAAGTATGCATCCCGAAAACCTCCATTTATCGGAATATTGACTGGATGATACCCTGTTTCTTGGGTAGGTGTCGTAACAACGGAAATAAATAGGATTTTACTAGTTTCCTGAAGGTACTTGTAGCGTTCCGTGACCTGCTTCACAAAGTCGGCAGCTTTGTTGACGCTGGGCTGATGGAGGAAACTAAAACTCGTGTAATCATACGTCTCCCGCAGTGGGTTCTGCTTATAGTCTTTGGTACTTTCTGCTTCTGTCCAAAAGCCATTCAGGTAGGCAGTATTACGTCCAACAAAGATGCGAAAGGCTACTTTCATACCTAAGGAAGTAGCTAATTGCACTTGATTATCAAACTTTGCCCAATCTCCCGGGCCGTTTGGAGAGGTCCGGTAAACTTTGTCCCAAAACACAGTAATCACTACCGAGTTCATGCCTGCACTGGCAGCCTGACGAATTACTTCCAACTCATAATCTCTCTCTTCCGAAAGGTTTAAGAGTAAAAGCGCCCAATACCTCTGGTTTGCCTCCGTTGGAGTTTGCGCCCCTACTTTTGGAAAAACGACTACCATACACAGTATCAGTATTATTTTCCAGGATACCTCTCTCATTTTTAATTTCCCGAATAGCTTTGGCATTTGCTAATTGAACTTATTAAAATCTATTGTATCGCCCCTTTTTTCCTACGTGTAAATCAAATTACTTTTTTAGTTACCAGAATATGGCTGGTGGATACTTTAACACGAACTTAACTAATCTATTTTCATATGTGTTGCAGTAACTTCGATTTTAATAACCCGAATACTGTATGACATCATTTTCAGACTCAGTTTTCATCAAACTTAGTGAAAGGAATCTAAAAAATATCGTTCAACGGACAAAAAACGGTTGTGGACATAGTGTGTAGTGCAAAAGAGTAGCCGTGAATACTTTATCAGTATTCACGGCTATTTAAAAAGCAAAAAGATTCTAACTAAACTTTACGAGAGTAACTCGTAAATGCCAGCAACGCCTTGGCCACCACCTACGCAGGCGGTTACCATGCCGTACTTTTGGTCGCGTCGGCGCATTTCGTTGAATAGCTGCACTGACAGGCGTGCTCCCGTGGAGCCTAGCGCATGACCCAAGGCGATGGCACCTCCATTGGGATTCACCAATTCGGGGTTAATATCCAACGTCCGCATTACCGCCAATGACTGAGCGGCAAAGGCTTCGTTTAACTCTATTTGCTCAATATCAGCTAATTTTAACCCGGCTTGCTTCAAAGCAATGGGTATTGCCGCTACCGGGCCAATACCCATAATACGAGGATCTACTCCGGCGGTGGCGTAAGCCATCATACGGGCAATGGGCTTTAAGCCTAATTCGTTAACCATCTTCTCTGACATTACAATCACAAAAGCGGCACCATCCGACGTCTGGGAAGAGTTACCGGCAGTAACTGAACCACCCGCCGCAAATACTGGTCGCAAACGACCTAACGCTTCAATCGTAGTATCCGCCCGAGGCCCTTCATCCTGAGTTACGATGTATTCTTTGGTCTTTTTCTTACCAGAATTAGCATCAAAGTAGGTTTCCTTTACAGAAATAGGTACGATATCCTGGTCAAAGAGCCCTGCCTTTTGGGCAGCCAGCGCCTTTTGGTGCGAAGCAAACGCGAAGGCATCCTGATCCGCCCGGTTTACTTTATAGTCCAGCGAGACCTGCTCTGCGGTAAGACCCATGCTTAGATAGTAGTTGGGGTTGGTATGGGCAATATCATAGTTCAAGGCTGTTTTCCAACCCATTACTGGTACCATAGACATTGACTCAGTGCCACCGGCAATGATACAATCAGCCATGCCAGCATGAATTTTCCCGGCGGCTAGCGCAATGGCTTCTATTCCTGAACCGCAGTAACGGTTGATGATCATTCCTGAAACACTTTGGGGAAGTGACAGTAACGACACAAACCGCCCCATCTGCATACCCTGCTCCGCTTCGGGTACTGCGTTACCGACAATAACATCATCGACCCGGACAGGATCCAGAGCGGGTACTTTCTCCATCATGTATTTTATGACTTCGGCTCCTAAGTTATCCGGACGGGTGAAACGGAACACACCCCGGGGCGCTTTTCCCACAGCACTCCGATAACCGGCTACAATGTATGCGTTCATAGTAGTATATGTTGGTTTTTAGTAGTTGGCAATTTTCAAAAATTAGTATGCAGGCATACCATTTGTAAAAGTACAAATTTCTTATAAAATAAAAAACCGCTCCCGTTTGTGATCGGGAAGCGGTCTGTGACAACTGTTTTTTTAGAATAAAACCTTAGCCATTACCTTGTGTTTCAGAAGTGATCTGCTGCATTTCAAGTGGCTTCTTGGGCATTACTACCCAAAGAATGACGTAAAGAAATACCATATGTGTAGGTACTGGAATAAAAATAGCTATCACAAATAAGACGCGCATCAGCACTACGTCTATATTAAAATAATCAGCTAGGCCGGCGGCTACACCACCAATAACTCGTTCGTTCATGTTGCGGAATAATCTGTTGTTCGTATTCATGGCTATGTTGTTTTTTTCGTTTGATTGAATCAAAGGTACTATGTTATACCAAGTAAATAGTGTTCAATTTTATGAACGGTCACCCGTCGTTAAGAATGGATATTTTCGAGGAATATAGCATGTTCTATTGCCCCTCCCTCTACTCTCAAAAGCAAGATTCTACTACCTAAACAAGAAAAATAAGGACCATCGGGCCGTTAGATTATTACTAATATACAAATCTTACCATTAAACTACTGGCAAAGAATTAACTTTGTGGGTCGTACAAACGAAAAACTGCCAATCTGGCATCATAGTAGTTTCAGGCATACTGTCTTACATCTTTTTTTGCCAACAATAAAATAGTCACTATTCCTCTATACTCGCTATTCATTCGATCAGCGATGCAGGGAAATTTATTACGAGCATTATACAATACCCTAGTCAATTAGTTATCATGATAAAATTATTCACCAAGCTCTTTGGCACAAAGTCGGAGCGGGATTTAAAAGAACTTACACCCTACGTTGGGAAAATTAATGCTGAGTTTGTTCAACTGGCATCGATTTCAAACGATGAATTACGCCAGAAGGCAACCGATCTAAAAACCTACATCGCGGATCAGTTGAAGCCAATCGACGATCAGATAGGCGTTCTGAAGCAGCAGGCAGAAGAGGAGCCCGATGTAGATACCAAGGAAACAATCTTTAAGCAGATTGATAGCTTAGAAGAAGATCGCAATAAGGAGCTTGAAAATGTGCTGCTCGAAATCCTGCCCAAAGGATTCGCGATTATGAAAGAAACAGCCAAGCGTTTCAAAGAAAATGAGCGACTCGAAGTAACTGCCTCTTTCTTTGACCGCGAAATAGCGACCAAAAAGGGCAATGTTGTCATTGAGGGCGATAAGTCCTACTGGAGCAACACATGGGACGTAATGGGACAGCCCATCAAGTGGGAAATGGTCCATTACGACGTACAGTTGATCGGTGGAGTGGTATTGCACCAAGGGAAAATTGCTGAAATGGCTACGGGTGAAGGTAAAACCCTGGTAGCTACCCTGCCAGCTTTCCTAAATTCACTTGCTGGACTTGGAGTGCACATCGTAACCGTGAACGACTACCTAGCCAAGCGTGATGCGGAGTGGAATGCTCCTCTTTTTGAATTCCACGGCATGAGTGTAGACTGTATCGACCGCCATGAGCCTAATACCCTTGCCCGCCGCAACGCCTACAAGGCTAACATGACGTACGGAACCAATAACGAATTTGGGTTTGACTATCTCCGTGACAACATGTCGCGTACTCCTGATGAGCTCGTGCAGCGTAAGCATCACTTTGCCATGATTGACGAAGTTGACTCCGTCTTGATTGATGACGCACGTACACCTCTGATTATTAGTGGTCCCGTACCACGTGGCGATGAGCAGGAATATATCGAGCTAAAACCCCGGGTGGCCCGCATCGTGGACGCTCAGAAAAAGCTCGCCATGGACTTGCTTAACGAAGCAAAAAAGAAGATTTCTACCGGAGATAAAAAAGAGGGAGGCGTTGCCCTTTTCCGGGTGTTCAGAGGTATGCCTAAGTATAAGCCTCTGATCAAGTTTCTGAGTGAAGGCGGCATGCGTGCGATCTTACAGGAAACCGAAGGTATCTATCTGTCTGAAAACCAAAAATTGATGCCGGAAGCCGACGCTCCCCTTTATTATACCATTGATGAGCGCCAGAACAGTATTGAACTTACCGAAAAAGGAATTGACTTCCTCACGGGCGAGTCAGATGAAACAAGCTTCTTCATTATGCCCGATATTGCCGTTGACCTCAACGCCATCGAAAAAGATGCATCGCTGAATGAGCAGGAGCGTGTTGTCAGAAAAGAATCACTAATCCGCGACTATTCGGTCAAAGCTGCTCGTATTCACACGGTCAATCAACTTCTGAAAGCCTACAATCTATTCGAGAAGGATACTGAGTACGTAATCATGGACGGAAAAGTAAAGATCGTAGACGAGCAGACGGGTCGTATTATGGAAGGCCGTCGCTACTCCGATGGTTTACACCAGGCCATTGAGGCAAAGGAAAACGTAAAGGTAGAAGACGCCACCCAAACGTACGCGACCGTAACTTTACAGAACTATTTCCGGATGTACCATAAACTATCGGGTATGACGGGTACGGCCGAGACCGAGGCAGGAGAGTTCTGGGAAATCTATAAACTGGATGTGGTCTCAATCCCGACCAACGTATCCATCATCCGGAAAGACGAGGAAGACAAAGTATACCGCTCCGTTCGGGAGAAATACAACGCCGTAGCCGATGAGATTGTAGAGCTCGTACAGAATGGTCGCCCGGTATTGGTGGGTACTACTTCGGTAGAAAACTCCGAGATTATCAGCCGGATGCTCACCATGCGTAAAATCGGACACCAAGTACTTAACGCCAAGCAGCACCAAAAAGAAGCGTCGGTAGTAGCCGAAGCCGGTAAGCCCGGTACGGTAACGATCGCGACCAACATGGCCGGGCGTGGTACCGACATTAAGCTTACATCGGAGGCGAAAACTTCGGGAGGTTTAGCCATTATTGGTACCGAGCGCCACGAAAGCCGACGCGTTGACCGTCAGTTGCGTGGTCGTTCAGGACGGCAGGGAGACACCGGTTCGTCACAGTTTTTTGTGTCACTGGAAGATAACCTGATGCGTCTGTTTGGCTCCGACCGAATGGCCAAAGTAATGGACCGCATGGGACTTGAAGAAGGTGAGGTTATTCAGCACAGCATGATTACCAAGTCGATCGAGCGCGCTCAGCGGAAGGTAGAGGAGAACAACTTCGGTACCCGAAAACGCCTGCTCGAATACGACGACGTGATGAACTACCAGCGGGATGCCATTTATCGCCGTCGTCGTAATGCCCTGTTCGGAGAGCGACTAGCCGTCGATATTGCCAATACGCTTTACGATGTGTGCGAGGAAATCGTAGCCAACACTTCGGGTAGCTACGCCGAATTTGAACTAGCTACCTTGACTTCTCTTGGTATTGAGCCACCTTTCGACCAAGCCGCCTACGGCAGCATGAAAGATCAGGAGCGGGGACAGAAGCTATACCATGGTACGGAAGATAACTACCGGGCGAAAAACAACGCCATTGCCCAGAAAGCTCTGCCGATTCTGAGACAGATCTACAACGAGCGCGGAGCTACTATTACCGAAATCATGATTCCGTTTTCCGACGGAATCCGTCAGACAGGTGTGGTAGTCAATCTAAAAAAAGCCATCGATACCGAAGGCCGCGAGATTATCCTGGAAATGGAGAAGGCCATCGTACTTTCACTCATTGATCAGGAATGGAAAGAGCACCTGCGCGAAATGGACGACTTAAAACAATCGGTTCAAAATGCGGTATTTGAACAGAAAGATCCTTTATTGATCTATAAGTTCGAATCCGTGGAGCTATTCAAGCGCTTCCTAAGTAAGGTTAATTTTGATATGATTGCCTTCCTAATGAAGGCTGATATTCCACAGGAGCAAGCTGCGCCCGAGCAGGTACAGCAACCTCCGGTACGGCGTCAGCCTAGCCCGGCACTTCAAACTAATCGGGGCGAAGAAGAGCGAAATATGGACTCAGGACCCGAGGCACATGCTCAACACATGGAAAATACTGTCCGTCAGCAACCCGTACGGGCTATTAAGGTAGCAGATCGTAACCAGAAAGTAACGGTTCAGTACCGCGACGGACGAGTATTGAAAGATGTGAAGTACAAGAAGGTGGAGCAGGATGTTGAGAATGGCACTTGTGTTGTAGTAGCCTAATCATCTTATTTCTGCTTCAGACATATTTAAGTACGAAAAGCCCGACCCGGCAAGAAACGGTGTCGGGCTTTTCGTGTAAGAGAAGTACAGATTTGAAACCTAATTCGTACTTTTACCCCGTCGAAACAACTACCCGAAACTATGACATTACACAAAGAAGGCTACACAATAATGGGAGGCGCGGCTCTGCTTCTGGTTCTTATTAATGCGTTACTTCGGTATTTTACTCCCGGACTTGAATGGCTGCACCTGTCATTACTTGTTGTAAGCGTGTTTTTTTTCTTCCTGATCGTTCAATTCTTTCGTGTTCCGAAACGCGTTGTTACCATCGCAAATAACCAGATAGTAGCTCCCTGCGACGGTAAGGTCGTGGTGATTGAGGAGGTAGTAGAAAATGAATACTTCAAAGGTCCTCGCCGGCAGATCAGTATTTTCATGTCGCCCCTTGATGTACACGTCAACTGGAACCCCATCGGGGGCATCGTGCAGTACTTTAAATATCATCCAGGCCTGTATCTCGTGGCTTGGCACCCTAAATCGAGTACCGACAACGAGCGTACGACCATCGTGATCCGATCTCCCCAAGGGGTTGACATTCTTTTCCGGCAGATTGCAGGTGCAGTGGCCCGGCGTATTCGCTGGTACGTAAAAGTGGGAGATAATGTTCAACAAAGTACCCAAATGGGCTTCATTAAGTTTGGCTCCCGGGTTGACGTATTCTTACCCTTGGACGCCAAGATTAAAGTCAATCTTGACGATAAAACCGTAGGTAGCATAACAATATTAGCCGAGTTGGCCGAGCACTAACCTATCTATACAGCAAGAAAGCGGGGGCGTTGACGCCCCCGCTTTCTTGCTGTATAAACTAACTTTGCCAGAAACTTAAGTACTTCCACAGAAACAGTTCACATTATCAACTTGACTAAATCTTATATAATTCATTATTAATCAAATACTTACTAAATCCTAACAGCCACAAGCTAATCGCTGGCAGCTACCCTATCAGAATATACTCCACGAACCTATTTGCTGGAAAAAGTCCGCCACCGCCGCTGGATACACCGCCGCCATAAAGAGCATCCCGAAGATAGCGCCGTACATGTGAGCGTCGTGGTTGACGTACCCTCCGCCTCTTCTTGACTCGTAAAAAGAATATCCCAAAAACAGAATACCAAAAATAAAGCCGGGCATGCAGATAAAGAAATACAGACATATTTGTAGTAGCGGGGCGTACAAAATTGCCGCAAACAGTACCGCCGCTACTCCACCCGAAGCACCCAAAGAATTATAGTTAGCGTTATTCCGGTTTTTCAAGAAAGTAGGGATATCCGAAACGATAATTCCGAGGATATAAAGTACCAGAAAATATATACCACCATTACTACCAAAGAGCATACCAAAGAGCCCTTCGATACCTTCCCCCACGAACCACAAGCTAAGCATATTGAAGATCAAGTGCCCAAAATCAGCGTGGATAAAGCCAGAGGATATAAAACGGTAGTACTCATTCTTTTTAGTAACTTTATAAGGATTAAGAACCAGCTTATCCATCATACTTGGATTTTTCCAGGAGTAATAGCTGATACCAACTGTAACAATAATAAGAATAAGCGTAATAGACATAGAGACGTTAGATATAAATATGGGGAATAAACCGCCAGAAAACAGTCTGATCTACCTCAGGCTTCCCGCTCTACCAGCTGATGTACAAACCCCATCAGGGGAGCTTTCCGGGCCGGGTCGGCGGCTACTCTTTCGAGGCAATCGAAGCCCTTGGTAAAGTATTCACTTATTTTCTGTTCGGTAAATGTACGAATCCCCAGCGTATCGTAAATTTCCCTTACCGCTTTTACCTTCTCACTCTTATCAAATTCTTTTACCGACAACCAATGGGTAAGGTCTCGTTTCACTGATCCTTTGGCACGCCCGACCGCCTCAATCAGAAGGAAGGTCTTTTTATTGGCAATGATATCGCCACCTACCTGCTTGCCGAATTTTTTTGGGTCTCCGTATACATCCAACAAGTCGTCTTTGAGCTGGAAGCCAATACCCATGCTCACACCAGCTTCGTAGAGAAGGGAGGTAGCCTCACCATTAGCTCCCCCAATGATTCCACCTAATTCCAAGGCAAAGCCAAGGAGTACTGAGGTTTTTAGACGAATCATATTAATATACTCGGCCTCGGTTACGTCCCAACGGGTCTCAAAGTTCATGTCGAACTGTTGGCCCTCGCATACCTCGGCAGCCGTGGTGTTGAAACGCATCAATGCTTTTTTCAGTCGGTCACTTTCTACTTCCATCAGCAGATCATAGGCCCGGATTAGCATCACGTCTCCCGATAAGATAGCGGTATTGGCATTCCATTTCTCATGGACCGTGGGCTTTCCACGACGCAGTGGCGCACAGTCCATAATATCGTCGTGCATGAGGGTAAAGTTGTGAAAAACCTCCACGGCCTGAGCCGGTTTTAATGCTTTTTGCCAATCGTCGGTGTATAAAGAAGCCGCCATCAAAGTCATCAGAGGGCGAAATCGCTTGCCTCCTAATGACATCAGGTAACGAATCGGTTCATAGAGTTCCTTCGGTTGATCTCCGTACGAATTCTTTTCTATTTCTTCTTGCAGGGTCTGCAGTAGTTGGTCGGGTGTTATCATTTGCGGGTTGATTTCTGCTTTCTTCAACCCGAATTAGGTAATCAGAGTTTTGAAAAAACGAGAAATCGTTTGACTTGATATCTACAAAGTAGCTAAATGAATCGCAGAAAAAGAAAGGATATTTATGAGTACACCCTGCTCCCCGTCTTTTCTTTGTTGTACCTAACTTCGGTTGGTGCACTTATACAGCACACAATTTATTAGCCCATCGCTATTGTTGGTCCGGGCGGAGGGTTTAATATCGTTTTCAAGATCAAAAGGGTGAGCCGCTAGTACTATCAACATGGATATTTGATCATTTTAGAATGACAGTTTCGGATAACAGGTGGGTATTTTTATCAACTGACTGTCTTTAACCTACAAATCACCTAATTCCTAAACACCTCTTATCCATGCATATTCCTACTTTGTTTGGGCATAAACGTAATATTTTGACTTTCACTGGCCTTTCACTAGCAATTGTTATTGGCTTATTCAGCCTAAGCTCTTTAACAAATAGCACTTCTTATTTGGCAAATTTGGCAAAAAAGAAACCCCTAGTGGTATTTATTGCTGGCGACCACGAGTATAGTGGCGAAGCAACCCTGCCCATTGTAGCGGCCGAGTTGGAAAAGAACTACGGCATACGTACCCTTGTTCTCAAAGCTTCTCCCAACCAAAACAGCGAAGAAAATATTCCGGGCCTCGAAGCGCTACGCCATGCAGATCTGGCGGTATTCTTTCTGCGGTGGCGCAGGCTACCCAAAGAGCAGCTTGCCTATATCGATGAGTACCTCAATTCAGGCAAACCGGTGATGGGTTTTCGTACCTCTACCCACGCCTTCAACTTTCCTAAGGGTCATGAACAAGAAGTCTGGAATGCCTTCGGCGAGCGAGCCTTCGGATCTCCTCCCGGCTGGGGAGGTAAAGCCAAACATTCGCACTACGGCCACGAAAGTACAACCGACGTATCCATTATTCCTGACGCTGCCAAGCACCCTATCCTGACCGGAGTAGCCCCCAACTTCCACGTAGCTTCTTGGCTCTACCGGGTATTGCCAGACTACCCCACGAAAGGCGCTAACTGGCTACTGATGGGTAAGTCGATAAACCCAAACACAAGCCCTGCTGTGGATCAGCCCGTAGCCTGGACCTGGCAGAATACGGCCGGTGCCAAAGTCTTTATGACTACCCTCGGGCATCCCGAAGACTTTCAAAATGAATCCTTTCAACGGTTAGTAGTAAATGCTATTCACTGGGAGCTCGGCAAACCTGTACCAAAAAAATGGAAAGGCAAAATGAATATCAATGTCCCCTACCGCGGTATTGTAAATTAATTTAATCAGAACTACTCATCGTGCAGGAACCTACTACTACATTTTGGCTATGGCAATTGTTAGGGCGCTTACATCCGCTCCTCGTCCACTTTCCGGTGGGCTTGCTTTGCGTAGCTCTTTTCCTGGAAATAATAAGCTGGCTCCGTAAGTTTACCGAACTCAGGGCTGGTATCCGGGCTATGGTCTGGATTGGAGCAATTAGTGCCATTTTAGCCGTAGCATTAGGATTGCTCTTGTCCAATGTAGAAGAATACGGGGGCGAAACCCTCACCACCCACCAATGGTCTGGTATTGCTACTATGCTACTGGCGGTAGCTACTGCTCTGGCCCTACGAAAAGAAAAATTACCGCTTTACCGTGGTCTATTAGCGCTAACGGTTGTGGGTATAAGTATTGCCGGGCACTACGGTACTATGCTCACCCACGGTGAAGATTACATTAGTAGTGTACTTCCTTTCGGGAAAGCATCCGAACAGCCCGGTGCCAACCTTGCCAACTTATCATTTATCAGTACTAATCAGCCCCTCACCGACAAGCAGGTAGAAGATCTCAACTTGGAAGTACGCTCCATTCTGGCCCACAACTGTTACAGTTGCCACGGAGAAACCAAAATGAAAGGCGAGCTACGGCTTGATGAGCGCGACTTTATTATGCAAGGTGGCGAGGACGGCGTGGTGGTAGTGCCTAGTAAACCGGAAGATAGCGAGCTGATTCGACGCATTACTTTGCCCACGGGGCATAAGGAAGCCATGCCTAGTAAAGGCAAGCGTTTGACGGAAAAAGAAGTGGCTATTCTCGATTATTGGATAAAACAGGGCGCCCCTTGGCCAAGCGGCGAAGAAAAAAGTATTTATCGCGTAGCCGAAATGGCCCCTCGCCTTCCGGCAGTACCCCCGGCTACGCCACAGCTCGTGCTCCCGATCGACCGCTTCGTAAATGTCTATTTCAAGGAAAATAATGTTGCCTGGAAAAAAGTGGTAGACGACCGGACCTACATCAGGAGAGTATACCTCGATGTAGTAGGACTCCTGCCTACTCCCGATGAGGTCCGGACTTTTACATCCGACAACCGCCCCGGCAAGCGGGAACAATTGGTGAAAGAGCTTCTCAACCACAACGAAGCATATGCCCAACATTGGCTCTCGTTCTGGAACGATGTGCTGCGTAACGACTATTCCGGCACCGGCTACATTACCGGCGGGCGAAAAGATATTACCAAGTGGCTGTATACTTCGCTCACAACCAATAAGCCCTACAACTGGTTTGTACGCGAGCTCATCAGCCCGACCGAAGAATCAGCAGGGTTCATCAAAGGTATCAAATGGCGGGGTACCATCAATTCGAGTCAACGAACCGAAATGCAGGCCGCTCAAAACGTTTCGCAGGTATTTCTTGGGTTAAATCTGAAATGTGCCTCCTGCCACGATAGTTTTATCAGCGACTGGAAACTAGCCGACGCCTATGCCTTCGCCAATGTGTTTTCGGATACTACCCTCGAAATAAACCGCTGCGACCAACCCACCGGCAAAATGGCCGGACGAGCTATTCTTTTCAAAGATTTGGGCGAAATCACAATAGACGCTCCCACCGAGGAACGCCTGCGGGAACTGGCCGATTTTCTGGTACAACCCAAAGATGGCCGTCTATACCGCACCTTAGTCAACCGGGTGTGGGCACAACTACTGGGTCGGGGTATCGTAGAACCCGTGGATGCGATGGACAACCTCCCGTGGAGTCAGGACCTACTCGATTGGATGGCGTATGACTTTGTAGAAAATGGCTACGATATTAAGAAATTGATGTACACCATACTTACTTCTAAAACCTATCAACTTCCTTCCGTTGGGTTACCTGAGGCTGATCTTATCGTGGCCCCGAGTTACGTATTTGAAGGAATGGTCCGGCGCCGGCTCACCGCTGAGCAATTCTCCGATGCAGTAAGTCTGGTCTTTGTGCCGATTTATGCCGATTCGGCCGTGGAGTATAAGCGGTTTCCGGAAACCATCCGGGAGGATATCACTTTCCCAAGGGCTAGTATGGTGAAAAATGACCCTTTCCTGACCGCGTTGGGTAGACCCAACCGAGAAACCGTAAGTACCAGCCGGAGCTCACAGGCCAACCTATTACAGGCCTTGGAGCTAACCAACGGTACCCGGTTTAATGCCACGGTGCACCGCGGTGCCCGGCAATGGAAAACCCGGTATCCTACCACTGATGCTCTGGTGAAGGCACTTTACTGGAATGCCTTGGGTAGGCCACCCCTGCCTAAGGAAATAGAAACAGCGAGAAATGCACTGGGAGTCAAGCCAAGCGAAGAGGGCATAGAAGACTTGGTATGGGCTATTTCACTTCATCCTGAGTTTCAGTTAATTTTTTAATTTTTAGGTCTTAGGTTCGTAGCTTATAGGAGTTGGGTCTTAGCTGCGCGGGCCACAGCCTTCCACTCCCTAACAACCTATTCACCTAACCGCTAACGACAACCTAATGGCTAATAACTTGAAATATACCTGGAACAGAAGAGAATTTCTGCAAAGAACGAGTGCCGCCACATTAGCAGCACTCGCCGCCGGAGCTCCTGTAGCCAACTTGCTTTCCGGTTGTAAGCAACCGGGCCAAACCAATGGTACTGCCGACACCGTCATATTGCTGTGGATGGCCGGAGGTATGGCGCATACCGAAACCTTCGACCCAAAACGCTATACTCCTTTCGAGAAAGATATGGAAGGCAACCGGGTACTAAGTACCTTCCCCTCTATGCCCACCGCGCTCGACGGCATCCATTTTTCTGAGGGACTGCAATCTATCGGGAAAGTGATGGATAAAGGTACCCTGATCCGCTCCTACGTAGCCTCTGATCTTGGACATATACTACACTCGCGGCACCAATATAACTGGCATACCTGCTACGAACCACCACAAACCGTAGCCGCTCCCCACATCGGAGCCTGGATTGCTAAGGAATTGGGTCCCAAAAATCCGGTTATTCCGGCCTTTGTTGACATTGGTCAAAGGTTTTCCGTGGGCGAAGCCGAAGAGTTAAAGGCATTCCATACCGCTGGTTTTCTGGGCAATGAGTTTGGGCCTTTCGCCATTCCTGACCCGAGTCAGGGATTAGAAAGTGTGCGTCCGCCCGTGGGTATGGACACCAAGCGCTTCGAACGGCGCAATCAGCTCTATAACGACCTCATCAATACGAGTCCGATGGGCGAGTATGGTAGCGACTACCAGAAAGAATCTCTCCGCCGCTCCATGGAGCAAGCTTATATGCTTCTCAATTCACCCGAGGCAAAGGCCTTTGATCTTAGCACCGAGCCCAAGGAAAGCTATGACATATATAATACCGGACGTTTTGGCTTAGGTTGTTTACTGGCTCGCCGCTTGACCGAACAAGGAGCTCGCTTTATCAGCGTAACCACCGAGTACGAGCCGTTCAAGGGCTTTGATACCCACGAAAACGGCCACACCCGCATGGCAGATATGAAGAAAATGATTGACGGACCGGTAGCCCAACTTATCGCTGATCTGGATAAAACCGGGCATCTTGATCGCACTCTGATTATTTTAGCCAGCGAGTTCAGCCGTGATATGATGGTAGAAGGCCGCCCCGGCGCCAAAGTAAAGGAGCAAGTAAAACAGCCGGATATACTTTCTGACATAAAGTTTTACGGAATGCACCGCCATTTTACGGACGGTTGCTCGGTACTTATGTTTGGCGGGGGTGTCAAACGTGGACACGTATACGGAAAAACAGCGGACGAGCGTCCGTGTAAAACCATCGAAAACCCAATAAAAATTGACGGTATTCATCAGACTATCTACCACGCTTTAGGGATTTCACCCGATACCAATTATGAAATTGAAAAGCGACCTTTCTACACTACCCCTGATGGTAAAGGCAAAGCTGTGATGGACTTATTAATATAAATAGATAAAAATATGCTCCTTTAAAATAATTGAGAGAGTTCTGTTCTTTCTGCTGCAAGGGCATATTTCCTGCGATTCTTCTTGCTGTTTAGGTCCTACTCATGACCTCAACCCGCACGCTAACAAACTATTACATCCGACTCCTCGCCTCTGTTCGAGGCAGCAGTTTCATCCCTTTCTCAAGGTAATGAACTCAGAAATAGAACAAATATCGCCGCATTAATTCCCCTCCTGACACAGTATAGGACAGTTAAAAATGGAAGTGTTTTAGTTTTGTATTTATTAAACTAAAAATAGTAGGAAATTTATTTTTTACATTGAGTGAGAACCGACTATTCCTAAACTTTAACTAGCACTAAGTCTAACATCAGTATCTAACCCTAAACCTTTTTCACACTATGTAAAAACAAAAAACCGACAGTGCGTCAACACCGTCGGTTCTGATTGAAATACCTCTTTTGCATTTTTCCAGGAAGATTGATGTGAGGTATGTTATCCTATTTTTTTCAAAATAAAACTCTTAAAACTATGAACGAATTGCGACATTTACAATTCCAAGGTTCGTCGTGCCGATTACTTACCGCACGTCTGAACCGAATTTTGCTCGTTTGCCTTCTTCTTACACCGCTTATTTTCACATCTTCTTTTGCTCATGGTAGCGTAAACAAACCCGCTGCTGGTATTTCAGGAAAGGTCTATGATGAAACCGGAGCGGCTTTACCAGGAGTAAGCGTAGTGGTAAAAGGTACCACCACCGGCACCACCACCAACGCCTCCGGGGAGTATACCGTTAACACGCCTGCCTCCACTGGAACCCTGATCTTTTCTTACGTAGGTTTTATGAGTGTTGAAGAGCCAATTAATGGCCGATCAGTCATTAACGTTACTATGAAGACTGACACCAAATCTCTTTCCGAGGTGATCGTAGTAGGCTACGGTAGTCAAACCAAGAAGGAAGTGACTGGTGCTGTGCAGTCAATATCCGGAAAAGAACTGATGGATATTCCGGTATCACAGATAGGGCAAAAGCTGCAAGGACGCCTCGCCGGAGTTCAGATCAACCAAACCACCGGAAAGCCCGGCCAAGGTATGAACATCAGGATTAGAGGGCAATTGTCGGTGTCGGGGGGAAGCGAACCTCTATACGTGGTTGATGGATTCCCGATTACTGGAAATATCGGCGCACTAAACCCTGATGAAATTGAAGACATCACAGTACTTAAGGATGCGGCTTCAACTTCGCTATATGGTTCCAGAGCCGCCAATGGTGTAGTGCTGATCACCACCAAAAGAGGAAAAAGCGGGCAGACTAACGTGAGCTTCAACAGCTTCGTTGGAACGCAAATTGTACCGATGAAAGGACGCCTGCAAATGATGGATGCCGTAGAATTTGCGCAGTTCAAGAAAGAGTACTATGAGGATGCTAAGCAGCCAGTGCCCGTCGAGTTTCAGAATCCGTCATCGTACGAAGGAAAAAATAACGATTGGTACGATGCCCTGCTGCGCCGGGCTCCTATACAGAGTTATAACCTGACTTTGACGTCCAATAAGGATCGTTTGAGCACAGCGGTAGTAGCCGGGTTTTTTAATCAACAAGGAGTTGTACTAAACAACACTTACAAGCGTTATTCGCTACGCATGAACTCTGAGTATAAAGTATCTGATAAGGTAACGGTAGGGTTCAATATTGCGCCATCGTATGTATACGACAACACTCCTCGCACCGACGGTGACCGTGGTACGGGAATCTTGTTCAACGCCTTGCATACCTGGCCGGTGATGCCGATCCGTGACGACAATGGCGAACTAACCAAATTCAACCGCTTCCCGTCTAGTACTGGAAATATTTTCGCGTATGCTAACTGGGTAAGGGCCGCTGATGAGCTCATTAATGAAACTAAAAGTACCAACATTATTTCCAATGGTTATGTAGAATATCGTCCTATCAAGGGATTAACGCTGAAGTCGACGATCAACGCGGAGTTACTCAACCAGAACTTCTTCTTTTTCAACCCTTCCACCGCTACCAGCGCTATCAACACGCCAGTGCCTACTACGGCCGTTTCCGTCCGGGAGTACATTCAGGATTTTGGATGGCTGAACGAAAACCTGGCTACCTATGCCAAGAGTTTTGGTCAACATAACTTCGAAATTTTGGGAGGATATACCAATCAGCGCTACCGACGTGAGTCAAGCCGTATCCAGGCAGATACCTATTCCGACGATCGCCTACCTACAATACAGGGTGCCATCAACGTCAATCGGAATGGGACCAACAGTGGCGTACAAGAATGGTCGCTGACCTCTCTGCTTTCGCGCCTAACTTACAACTACAAAGGTAAGTACCTGTTCACTGCCTCTATTCGCCGGGACGGATCCTCGCGCTTTGGTTCGGATAATCGCTGGGGTACCTTCCCATCGGTGTCGGCTGGCTGGGTTTTATCCGACGAAAATTTCCTGCAAAACCAAACGAAAATTTCCTTTGCAAAGCTGAGAGCTAGCTTTGGTATAACGGGAAACAATAATATTGGCAACTACACCCAATATGCCTTGATCAATAACACGGTCAATGCCGTATTTGGAAACAACGTAGCGGCTGGTTCCGTGGTAACCTCCCTGGCCAACGCAAATCTTGGCTGGGAGACTACACAGCAACTGGACTTGGGTTTTGATCTAGGCTTGCTCAATGACCGTATCCAATTGAGTTATGATTATTACACCAAAAATACCACTAACCTCTTGTATGCTGTACAAATCCCACAGGAATCTGGGTTCGGAAACTTCAATGATAACATTGGGGAGATCAAGTTCTGGGGACACGAAGTAGCGCTGACTACCCGCAATACCACTGGAAAGTTCCAATGGACTACCAATGCCAATATTTCTTTCAATCGGAACAAAGTCGTAGCCTTAGCTAATGGAATCGATCGCGTATATGGTCAGCACCACATCACCCAAGTAGGTAAGCCCTTCGCACAGTTTTACGGCCACTTGGCTGATGGAGTATATCTGAACGCCGAAGATTTAAAAAACTCTCCCATTGTGCCCGGCCGCTCTACGGTAGGTAGTATAAAGCTGGTGGATGTTAATGGCGATGGCGTACTTACTAACGGGGGTAACAACGACGACCGCACGATTTTAGGCAATCCGTTTCCCAAGTTTATCTATGGGATTACCAACAACTTCCAGTACGGCAATTTTGACCTAAGTATCGTAGGTTCAGGTTCGTACGGCAATCAACTTTGGGTACGCCACCTGTATAGCACAACGAACCTTGACGGAGTGTTTAATCTGATGAAAACAGTGAAAGACCGGTTCCGATCAGAAGAGAATCCCGGAAAAGGATTCTTCGGTACCACCGTGGGTGGCGGAACCGTAACTGGTATTGAACGTGACTGGCAAAATAGTCGTTTTGTAGCGGATGCTTCTTTCTTCACCATCAAGAACATCACGCTGGGCTACACCATCAGTACGAAGAACAAATTTTTCCGGTCCGCAAGACTATACGCATCTATTCAGCAGGCCGCTGTATTTACCAAGTATTGGGGCGGACCTAATCCTGAAACCAGTGCCCAGTCAAACGGACAGGGTGACGGCGGTAACCTGAGCCCCGGGGTGGAGTTGTCTAACTACCCGGTGCCACGTACATCAAGCATTGGTATTAATCTTAATTTCTAGGCAATTGCCTGAGTCAACTAATATTTACTTTCCTAATTCTAAATACTAGATAGAATGAAAAAAGCACTCATATTAACCTGCTTCCTCAGTATGGGCCTGGCAAGTTGTAATACGGATGATTTTCTAACCGTACCGCCAGAAACCGCCCTCAGCTCAGTTACCTTTTTCAAAACAGAAGCTGACTTTCAACAAGCTGTCAACGGAGCCTACGTACCCCTCCGGTCCATACACAACGGTTTGTCTATGCTTCTCAGTGAGCAACACTCCGATAATGCCCGTTACGTTCGTAACATCCTGTTTGGAGCTACCGAAAACCAGGGTAACTTGGCCGATTTCAATGTTCCGACGGCAAATGGTATCACTACCAATGGAAACGTTCTGAACATGTATCGTCAAAACTATCAGATTATAGCCCGTACCAATCAGGTTCTGGCATTGATTGATGGAGTGGAGATGCCCGAAGCATCCAGGAGCAACTTGAAAGGACAAGCCCTATTTCTGAGGGCTCTTGCTTACTTTGAGTTGGTCCGGTATTTTAACCAGGCTCCCCTCCACCTTGTACCCGTAGCCGAGCGCACCGCTGCTGCACAACCGCTGGCAACCGCTGACGTGTTGTATGCTCAGATACTAAAAGATGCACAGGAGGCTTTAACCTTACTTCCTAAAAAATCAGTTCAGGAAGCTGGTCGGGCTACCTCTGGGTCTGCCGGAGCCCTATTGGCCAACGTGTACATGATTCAGAAGAAATGGGCCGAAGCTGAAGCACTACTCAAAACCATCGTGACTAGCAACGAGTACAGCCTAATCCCAGACTATGCCAATGTTTTTTCGACTACTTCCGGAAATAAAAATAACCGTGAATCAGTATTTGAGGTACAGTATCTGGAAGGGTCACAAGGCCTCAACGGTAGCTTCCTGTATGCAATGCTCCCTGCACCTATGGCACCCAATGAGCTAGTGACCATTACAGGTACCTCAAACCCACAGCCTATTACAGGAGAAGGAAACAACATTCCAACTCCTGACATCATAGCCGCTTACGAACTAGGTGATAAGCGCAAAGATGTTTCGATAGGATCCATTACTCTGACTGGGGCTTTGCATAAAAATCAGGTATTTCCCTACATTAAGAAATATGCCAAGCCTCACGCCTTGCATGGTAATCACGGTATGAACTGGCCCGTCTACCGCTATTCGGAAGTGCTGCTTTTCTTAGCAGAAGCTTTGATGGAGCAAAACAAGCTGGGCGAGGCAGCACCTTATTTAAACCAGGTACGTACCCGGGCCGGACTTGATCCTGCCACGGCTTCGTCTCAAACCCAACTTCGGACAGCTATCTATCAAGAACGCAGAGTTGAACTCGCCTTCGAGTCCAAAAGACTACACGACTTGGTACGTACCGGACGGCTGATAGAGGTAATTACGGCCTACGGAAACAGGGTAAAAGCGGATAAAGCGAAGTACTACTATCCAGAAGCAGGATTTGTACCTGGCGATGCCTATACTAACTTGGCTCTCTACTATGGCCTGCCAGCCGCAGAAGCTGATTTGACCCCCAATTTTTAACTCCAAAACTGCAAGTCCACAGAATAATATCGTGGGCTTGCAGTTTAATTTATGTATAATTGGTATCTTTTGAAATTGTTAGGCCTTCTTGTAAGTAAGTATCCAGCACTCTCCTCTTTTTTCTAAAAAAGAATTCATTTACGAATTATATAAATCACAATCACATGTTTAAAAAGTATTTAACAGCCCGCTCCGCCCTCAAAAAGGCGTTATTGGGCATAGGTGTGGTGGTCGTGATGGGTGCCTTCTATACAAAGATAGCGCCCTTTGCTCCAACGCACGTCCGGCCTGATCAATCGAAGGTGGACAAACTTAAATTACAGCCCGGCTTTAAAGCTGAGCACTTGTACAGCCCTTCCGAGAATGACCAGGGATCCTGGGTTTCCATGGCTTTTGATGACAAAGGCCGCATGATTGCCTCTGACCAATACGGAGTACTCTACCGGATTACGATCCCGGCTATCGGATCGGGCTCCACCACTCCCAAAGTGGAAAAATTAAAAATTGGCGACGGAAGTAAGGAACAAAGAATGGGTACTGCCCACGGCCTATTGTACGCATTCAATAGCCTTTATGTGATGGTAAACAACCGGGTAACTCCCGAACTACCCCGTCATAGCGGTTTTTATCGTTTACAGGATACCAACGGCGACGACCAATACGATAAGGTAACGCTTCTGAAAGAACTTGAAGGGAACGGCGAGCACGGCCCGCACAGTATTATTCTTTCGCCCGATAAGAAATCACTCTACGTAATTTCCGGAAACCATACCGACGCTCCTAACATGGACGCCTATCGCCTGCCGAAAACTTGGCAGCAAGACAACCTCTTCCCGCTTATCAAAGATCCCCGTGGCCACGCCAACGACCGTATGGCTCCGGGTGGATGGGTTGCTAATGTTGATCCCGAAGGCAAAAATTGGGAACTAATCAGTGCCGGCTACCGGAATGCTTTTGACATGACTTTCAACGAAACCGGTGATCTGTTTGTGTACGATGCCGACATGGAATGGGATATTGGTACTCCTTGGTACCGCCCAACGCGTATTTGCCACGCAACTAGTGCCAGTGAGTTTGGCTGGCGCACCGGTAACAGCAAATGGTCTCCGGCTTGGCCCGACAACCTGCCCCCCGTTATTAATATTGGTCAGGGCTCACCCACCAGCATGCTACACGCAAGCAACGCATAATTTCCTGCCAAATACAAGAATACCCTCTTAGCTTTCGATTGGAGCTTTGGTATAGTGCACGCTATTCACCTCAAACCATCGGGTTCTACCTTCACCGCTGAGCGCGAAGAATTTCTTTCGGGAGTATCCTTACCCCTAACGGACGGAGTAATTGGCCCCGACGGTGCCTTGTACTTCCTGACGGGCGGTCGTCGTCTGGAATCAGATATGTATCGGGTTTACTACACGGGAAACGACGCATTACTTTCTTCAACTCCGGTACCCCCGGTTAGCAAAGAGAACATGCTGCGCCGCAGCCTGGAAAAATTCCACGAAGGTCCTAACCCAGCGGCGGTCGCGGCGGCTTGGCCACAACTCAACAACCCCGATCGCTTTGTTCGCTACGCGGCTCGTCTCGCTTTGGAACATCAGCCCGTAAGTCAGTGGCAAGAAAAAGCATTGCAGGAAAAAGACCCATTAACAGCCATCAACGCTGGTATTGGTTTGGCTCGTACCGGCCCCACAAGTGCCAAAACTGCCCTCAATGCTAACCTAATGAAGATAAATTTCAAAAGTCTGAGCGAACCTCATCAAATTGAATTGATTCGTGCTTTCGAACTTATACATCTTCGCATGGGAGCTCCCGATGCAGCCCAAAAGCAGCAATTGATTACGTATCTTAACCCTAACTATCCCTCCAACTCTAATGAGCTGAATCGCTCATTAGCCAGGATGTTGGTTACTCTCGAAGCACCCGGTGTCATTACCAAAACACTCGCTTTGATGGATAAGAAAGATGATCAAGGCAACAACATGCCCGGTGGCGAAACCGCAACTTCTTCTGCCGACCTGATTATGCGTAATCCGCAGTATGGTATGGACATCGCCAAGACACTGGAGAAAATGCCTCCCGCGCAGCAAACCTACCTCGCTACGATGCTGAGCGCCGCCAAAACTGGCTGGACTTCCGCAACGCAGGAGAAGTATTTTAAGTGGTACCGGAAGGCATTTACGTTCCAGGCCGGAAGAAGCTACATTGGCTTCGTCGACAAGGCCCGGAAAATGGCTTTGGCCAATGTATCCGCGGATAAGCGCGACTACTTCGATAAGCTCTCGGGAGCGGAGCTGTTAACATCCAACGGAAACGACCTCGCACAGGCTGTATACCCCAAGGGACCCGGTAAGGGATGGGAGGTTGCTACGGCACTTCCGATGGTAGAAAACCTCTCGAATCGTAACTACCAACAGGGTAAGGACATGTACAATGCGATCACGTGTGGACGCTGCCACGCCATGAAAGGAGAAGGTGGCAACATTGGTCCTGATCTGACGCAACTAGCAACACGTTTCTCGACCAAAGACATTCTGGAATCAATCATTGAGCCAAACAACGTCATTTCTGACCAATATGCTGCTACTCAGATTGTCCTTAAAAACGGAGAGTCGATTGTGGGCAGAATTACCAACGAAGACAAGCTAGCCTACTACGTTTCGCAGAATCCTTTTGCGCCTGATATGGTCCAAAAGGTACTGAAGAAAGACGTCGCTTCCAGCACCTACTCGGGGATATCCATCATGCTACCCGGTCTGATTAATAGCCTCAACGAAGATGAGCTCAAAGATCTCATAGCATACTTGAAGGCTGGGGGTAACGAGAAGAGTCCGCTTTTCTCCGCTCAGGCTTCCAAAGGTCAGGGAGGTAAATAATAATACGAGAAAGGACAGGAACCTGATGGGTTTCCTGTCCTTTTTTTGTAGGGCCCCTACGGGTAATCAATGATAAAGGGTCTTATGCCCAACAGCGCTACTCCTAAAACCTCTTACAATTGCTACGAATGAAAAAATACAACTTTCCTCTCTTACTATTGATAGCTCTGGTGGTGGGTGCTACCTCCTGCGTGGGTCAGAAAAAAAACAAAGATGGATTTACTTCCATTTTCAACGGAAAAACGCTCAAAGGCTGGGACGGAGATCCTACCTACTGGCGCGTGGAAGACGGAACTCTTACAGGAGAAATCACCCCCTCTACGCTTTTGAAGACAAACTCGTTCATTATATGGCAAGGCGGCGAGCCCGGCGACTTTGAACTGAAAGGCGAATTTAAGATTACCGAAGCCGGTAACTCCGGCATTAACTACCGTAGCGACAGGCTGACGGATGTGCCCTTTGCTCTGCGGGGCTATCAGGCGGATATTGATGGGAAAATAAACTATACCGGACAAAACTACGAGGAACGTAAGCGTACAACGCTGGCCTATCGGGGAGAGATTTCGGAGATTAAACCCTACGAAGGTAACGCTGATCTGACGGCAGTTCGCTCCAAAGTAGAACGTAACAACTGGACAAACCGCACGGTAACCGGATCATTGGGCACCGGGGATGAATTAAAGAGTTTTATCAAAAGTGAAGACTGGAACACCTTCCATATCATCGCCAAAGGCAACCGTCTGCAACACTACATCAACGGTAAACTGATGAGCGATGTGACGGACAATGATACCGTCAATGGCATAAAAGAGGGCTTGCTTGGCGTACAGGTACACGTTGGCCCTCCCATGAAGGTGCAGTACAAGAATCTGGTGATAAAGCAGTTGAATTAGGAATTTCGGCTGTCAGCTTTCGGCAGTCGGTACTTTGTAGAATTTATTTTATAGTAAAGAGAGCCGATCACTGATAGCCGACGGCCAATAGCCAACCATGATACAAATAGGTTTTAACGTACTTGCCTGGTCCGCGGTAGTATCCGACGACTTAAACCCCTTGGCCGACCGCCTTAAAAAAATTGGGTATGATGGTATTGAGTGCTTTGTGGGTGCGGTTGATGAACCTGCCGCCTATCAACGCTTCGGTAAGCACGTTAGCGACCTAGGTATGGGTATGACAGCCGTAACGGTAGTAGGACCAGATGCCAACCCCATCAGTGAGTCAGCTGCGGTACGCGCCAAAGGTCTTGATCGTATCAAATGGAGCATCGACCGCGCTCACGATCTCAATGCTACGATACTATGTGGACCTTTTCACTCGGCTCACGCGCACTTTGCGCAGCATCCTCCTCAGGAACAAGAGCTGGGCTGGGCAGCCGAAGTACTCCACGCGGCGGGCCAACATGCCGCGCAAGCCAATATCATACTAGCTCCCGAAGCGCTCAACCGTTTTGAATGCTACCTATGCAATACTATGGATCAACTTTCAGAGTTAATCAGCCGGACTAATCACCCCAATGTACTGGCGATGTTTGATACGCACCATGCTAACATCGAAGAAAAAAAATACGCTACGGCACTAAGTACTATTGCCCCAGTACTGGCGCACGTGCACATCAGCGAAAACGACCGGGGGACCCCCGGTTCTGGACACCTACCCTGGGACGATATTTATACCAATCTCGCCGCTATCAACTACTCCGGCTGGCTGACCATCGAAGCGTTTTCACGGAATGACCCCAATTTTGCTAACTCTATTGGAGTATGGCGTGAGTACAATGAGCCTTGGGATATTGCCGAGCAAGGTTTCGCTTTTATCCGAGATATGAGCGCAAAGCACGGACTTTAATATTCGTCCAAAAAATTTGATTTATTGACCTACTGCTATGAAAAAAATACTGAATCGGATACTACCTTATTGCGTTGCATTTTTCTCGTTGGGCCTAATCCAACCCCTACCTGAAAATAGTACCAGTGACTACCAAATAGTGTATAAAGGCGATAAAGGCCCGGGAGTTGGGAAGAACATTGTTTTCATCGCTTCCGACCACGAGTACCGCGGCGAAGAAAGCCTCCCTGCCCTGGCAAGAATTATGGCCAAGCATTACGGCTTTACCTGTACGGTTATATTTGCTCTGGACGATGAGGGCAATATTCTGCCCGGTGGCTCAAACATTAAAGGTCTTGAAGCACTCGATAAGGCTGATCTGATGGTTCTGTTTACCCGCTTCTCCAATTTTGAGGATGCCCAGATGCAGCATATTGACAACTACATCCAACGCGGTGGGCCCATTGTGGCACTACGTACTTCCACTCACGCATTCAATATTAAGAACAACCCCAAGTGGCTGCACTATGACTACCGCTACAACGGCACTAAAACCGAATGGAAAGACGGCTTCGGGGAGTATATTCTCGGTGAAACATGGGTGACCCACTATGGTACCAACCACAAGCAGTCGTCCCGGATCACGCCTTCTGATTCACAAAAGAAACACCCTATCTTCCGGGGAGTAAAAGAAATGTGGGTGCAATCAGGTGCTTACACCGCCGAGCCAAAGGGTACGGTACTAGCCTACGACCAACCCCTCAACGGTATGACACCCGATTCCCCCGCCGATCAGACCAAGGAGCCGGTTCCGGTAGCTTGGACAAAAACGTATCAGGTGGAGAATGGAAAAAGTGGGCGATCTTTTACTACCACCCACGGAGCTTCCGAAGATATCCTCAATGAAGGCTACCGACGTCTGCTGGTAAACGCATCCTTCTGGGCTATGAGGATGGAAAAAGATATTAAGGCTAACGGGAATATTGCATTTGTGGGACCTTACAAACCCACTACATTCAATTTTGACGGGTACAAAGCCAACGTTAAACCTGCTATGCTGGCCGGTTGGGATAGCCTGATTATGCCGGGAGAAGTAGTGAAGAAAAAGAAATGAATTAATTCTGAATACTGACGGGTACCGCCCGCAAAGTTAGAATTTCTGGATAAATTCAGCTCAGGACTTTTAACCCGAGTCAATTCTTTCGTATTAAAATCCATATTTTCGATGAATAAGAAGCTTCCTTTTCGTTTTGGTTCCGAGGTGTATACCTGGTTTATGAGTGGTAACGGCAAAACCCACGAAGGTCGTCTCGGCCACATGATTGACATTATTTCCAAAGCCGGTTTTACGGGTATCCAACCTATTTTTTCCTGGATGGGCGAACTTCGCAATCCGCACCTGTTGGCCGCCAAACTAAACGAGCACGGACTAGAACTCGCCGCTCTTTCGCTGGCCCTGGAATGGAACGGAACCGAAGAAACAGAAGCCGAAAGAGCAGAAGCCGATGAGGCGATCAAGCTGCTGGGATATTTTCCGGGAGCTATACTGTGTACGGTACAGATCCCAACCGGCCGCCACGATCTGGCACAAAGGCAGCAGAACCTGATCAATATCGTCAATACGGTATCAGCCCGCGCCACCGCTAAGGGAATTCCGTGTAGTTTCCATCCCAACTCCCCGCATACTTCCATCATCCGGACCGAAGAAGATTATAAGGTAGTACTGGAAGGTCTCAACACCTCCGTGACGGGCTGGACACCCGACGTTGGTCACATCATCAACGGTGGGATGGATCCATTGGCCAAAATGAAGGAATATTCTTCCCTCATTAATCACATGCACTACAAAGATTGGGACGGCGAACCCGAATTCACCTTGATGGGAAAGGGGAAAGTAGACTTACTGGATATCACTCAGTGGCTCAAAAGCATAAAATATGACGGCTGGATTGTCTGCGAAGACGAAGGTAAAGAAGCCCTCGACGACCCCGACTACGTGACACTACACGACGGCCGCTGGATTAATAATGAATTGATACCGGCGCTGAAATAGCTTTCGGCTTAACTTCGTTTTTGATAAAAAGTTCGTCATATCAAAATAGAAATTACTAGGATAGATTAAGTTCAATTAGAAACCAATAAAGGCCAAAAGCTGACCGCCGACTGCCAACAAAATGCCTACCATCCAAACCAACGGAATAAACCTCTACTACGAAGAACGTGGCACTGGCGGGCCGCTACTCCTGATCATGGGCATTACTGCCGCCGGATCGGTATGGGAGCCTCACGCCTTTGAGTGGAAAAAACACTACCGCTGTATCCTGACCGATAATCGTGGGGTGGGATTTTCTGATAAACCCGACAGCCCCTACACCACCGGACAAATGGCCGATGATCACGCAGGTTTACTGGATTCTTTGGGGTTAGAAAAAGTCCATGTAGTGGGTGTCTCCATGGGTAGTACCATCGCCATGCAGTTGGCCCTACGGCATCCCGATAAAGTAAAGTCGATGGTACTGATGTGTCCATGGGCGCGCTGCGATGCCACGGCCAAAGGAATCTTTGAGCATATGATGCACTGCAAGGCCCGGTTCACGCCGGAGGAATTCAGTCTTTATATTCAGCTCCTTATTTTCTCAAAGTCTAGCTGGGATAATGATAAAGTCCGGGCCGAACTAGAAGCAGGACGTAAAGAAAATCCTGCGTTTCCGCAACCACTCCACGGACTTGAAGGGCAGGCTGCGGCTTGTATCAATCATCATGTTATAGATCAGCTAAGTACCATACGGATACCTACGTACGTCATTGGTGGTAAGGAAGATATTTTCACACCGCCTTGGATGGGACAAGAAATAGCCGAAGCTATTCCTGATGCAAAAATCTATTTATACGAAAAGCTGGGACACGCCTTCCATTTTGAGGCAACCGAAGATTTTAACGCCCGAGTTTTGGACTGGCTCAGTAAGCATTGAGTAGGTGTTAGGCTGTTAGTCGATAGGAGTTAACTTATTTGTCATTGGGCTAAGGAAAGTGAAATTACTGGTGTTTTTAATCCATAAAATGAACCAGTAATTAAGAAAATACAAAGCTAACAGCTAGAACCTAACCGCCTAAAACCCTAAAAAAGATGGGCTTTATCCAACATTACATAGACGGAGTAGATAAGGTAGGAAACCCCACTCAAATGGGCGGGATAGAAACTTCGGTGCTGGACAATGGCTCCGGTCGGGGAAGTCGAATTGCTTGGATTAACACCGGGACGGGCCTTCGCTATAAAATACTGCTGGACCGGGCCATGGATATCGCCGACGCTTTTTACAATCAGCATAGTTTAGCCTGGCTGAGTCACGTAGGCGTGACCGGCCCTCAACCGTTCTCCGATAAGGGCATCGACTGGCTCCGGACCTTTGGCGGTGGTCTGCTCGTTACCTGCGGGCTCTCCCACGTAGGTGGACCCGAGTCAGACGAGTACGGGGAACGAGGCGTCCACGGATTCATCAGTCACTGTCAGGCTGAGGTAGAGTCCATCATTCAGCCCGACCCTGCCATGGGTCGGATGGAGATGAGCATCACCGGGCGCATTCGCGAAACCACGGTCTTTGGCCCTAGCTTGGAACTCCGCCGAACCATATCGGCTACCCTGGGCGAACCCCGGATTAGAATTCACGACGAAGTGATTAATCGCGGTAATGCCCAAGCGCCCCACATGCTGCTGTACCATTTTAACTTAGGTTGGCCGCTGGTGGATGAAGGTACCGATATTCTGTGGAAAGGTTCCTGGCAGCCCCGGCTCGATCCGAGTAAGCATCAGATATTTAAGGAGGGGAATAACTTCCGGAAATGTCCGGCTTCGCTAGATAGTCATTCCGGTTCGGGTGAAGAAGTAGCCATCATTGATCCTACACCGGATGAATCGGGTACATGTACGTGCGGACTACATAATGAAAAAATAGGTCTGGCGCTGTCCGTTCAATTTAATAAAAAACAACTCCCCTGGCTTACCAACTGGCAACATTGGGGCCGGGGCGAATACGTAACGGGTATCGAACCAGGTACCCATCCGCCCATCGGGCAAACGCAGGCTCGCAAAGATGGCAGCTTGATTCAACTGGAACCGGGCGAAAGCCGAAGCTACGATGTGGCTCTCGAAGTTATACACCAGCCGGAATCGATAATAACCTTTTTGAAACAATTTTAGCATACATCATAACTTATACTTTTAATGGAAATACTAAATAAAACCAGTCTGGCGGCACAGGCTCTCGAACAGGGAAAAGGAATTTTGCGCCTTGCTCCCACCTGGGTACCCCGTTCTTTTTGCGTACCCGGACGGCGGATAAAGCTTCACCCCGACGATTACTACGTATTAGGTGGCGTGCGTGGCGGTATTGATGAGCGGTGGTTGTCGTCTACCACTCCGGCTAAAAATGGCCCTCTAACCGGCAAAAATGAAGGACTAAGCGCCATAGTGGTGAATGACAACGGCGAGGAGAAGCAGATTCTGCTGAAAGATGCCATTGATGAGCTGAAAGGCGAAATCATCGGCGACCGGCTGTGGGATCAATACCAAAGCTGGCCCATGTACTCCAAGTTTTTTGATAACATGGGTCCCCTGCCGCACCACATTCACCACAACGACGAGGAAGCCGCCAAAATCGGACAGCTTGGTAAGCCCGAAGCCTACTATTTCCCGCCTCAGCTCAATAACCACGGCGGCGATTTCCCGTATACGTTCTTCGGCATTGCGCCCGGTACTACCAAAGAGGAGATCAAGGAATGTCTGATGAACTTCACGAAGGGTGATAACAAAATCACCATGTACTCGCAGGCGTTTCCGTTGATTCCAGGAACGGGCTGGGACGTACCTCCGGGTATGTTGCACGCTCCCGGTAGCATGTGTACCTACGAACCGCAGAAAGCCTCCGATGTGTTTGCCATGTACCAGTCGCTGGTCAATGAAGCCATTATTCCCGAGGAACTTCTCTGGAATGGTACGCCACCCGACCGCATCGGCGATTACGACCAATTGATGGAAGTGATTGACTGGGACTTGAACACCAACCCCAACCTACTCGAAACCCGTTTCATGCGCCCGATTCCGGTACGTGACGTGGCTGAAATGGAAGCCGCAGGCTACGTGGAAAACTGGATCTGTTATCGCTCCGATGCCTTTAGCGCTAAGGAACTCACGGTAGCACCGGGTGCCACGGTCACCATCACAGATAGCGCTGCCTACGGCCTCATCATGATGCAGGGCCACGGCACCATGGGCGAATGGGATATCGAAACCCCCGCCCTGATCCGTTACGGACAGTTGACCAATGATGAGTTCTTCGTATCCGAAAAAGTGGCCCGTGAAGGTGTAACTATTGTCAATAAATCATCCGTAGACCCAATCGTTATGCTAAAGCACTTTGGACCAGATAATCCTGATTTGAGTTTATGAGTAACGAGAGTATGTGAGTTATTTGTAAAAATATAAAACACATTGACTCATATACTTTTGAAATTTATAAACTCAATGGACCTTAAACTCATAAACTTTAAACACCTGAACTCTAAAACCATGCCCGAAAACAATTATCCCAAACTTCATAACGCCACCTGGCCCGGAATCGTGGGTAAAGGTGATGATTCAGAACCCATAATCTCCTTCGATACCATGTTGGAAATGACGGCCAAAGCAGAAGTAGACGGCCAGAAATTTGATGGTGTTGACCTTGGGCTGCTTGGCCCACACGTAGACATCGATGCTTCCGAAGACGACATCAGGAGTCTGGGTGAGAAAATAGCGAGCTACGGCCTCAACGTAGGTAGCCTCGTTGCTCCGATCTGGGGTGGCCCTACATTAGGAAGCGACGACGACCGGAAGGTCTTCGTAGAAATGGTACGCAAAGCCTGCAACTTCGGTAAGATTTTCCGGGAAATAGGCATTCGTCCATCTGGGGTCATTCGTATTGACTCGGCTAGTAGTCCCGAGCAGTGGGCCCAGGATCCGGTTAAAAACACCAAAATTATTGCAGGCACTTTCCGCGAGGCGTGCGATGTAGCAGCAGAATTTAACGAGAAGCTAGCCGCCGAGGGCGAGATCTGCTGGGGAGGTATGCACGGCTGGAAAACGATGATCGAAACGCTGGAAATGGTAGATCGGCCCAATATGGGCTTCCAGGCTGATATGTCGCATACACTGCTGTACACGATGGGCTACAACCGCCCCGAGGAACGTATCCTACCCATAGATTACGACTGGCAGGATCGGGAGATATTGACCGCCGCCCTCAAAAAAATGTCCGACGCGCTTCGCCCCTGGACGCTGGATTTCCACGTAGCCCAGAACGACGGTACGGTTCACGGCACGGGTTCACACGACAAAACCGGCCGCCACTGCCTCGCTACTGATCCAAACGGAAAACTGAACGTGGCCGAAGATGCCGGGTTCTGGCTGCGCGATGAGAACGGTAATCTTACCAAAAAATTTAGCCATATCTGCTGGGACGGCTGTATGTTCGACAATAGTGTAATGGAAAACCAGCAAACCTGGAACGACATTCTGGCTACCCTCATCCAGGTACGGAAGAAGCACGGCTGGTACGAGGCCTGATTGGGAACTTGGCCCATTATCTTTTAAGCTGGTTTGCGTTTGCAACGCGAACCTCTGAGAACCGCGTTTGCAACGCGTAAATACCAAATAACTAACAGCTAAAACAACTATGAGCGATAAAAAAGAAATACGAATTGGCCTGATCGGCTGCGGATTGATGGGACGTACGCATACCAATGGATATAAGCGACTCGGTGATTTTTTTCCTGAATATGAATACCGTCCGGTACTTCAGGCAGCCTGCTCACGCAGCGAAGATAAAGTAAAAGCCTTTGCGGAGCAGTGGGGCTACGCTTCTTACGAAACCGATTGGAAAGCACTCATCGCCCGTGACGACATTGATGCCGTAGACATCTGTACACCCAACAATACCCACGCCGAGATAGCCATTGCCGCTGCCGAAGCAGGCAAGATGATCCTGTGCGAAAAACCCTTGGCCCGTACCCAAGCCGAGGCCCAAACGATGGTGGATGCCATTGAAAAGGCAGGAGTTAAAAATACCGTTTGGTACAACTACCGCCGTATCCCGGCTGTGACGCTGGCCAAGCAGATTGTTGATTCGGGTAAACTAGGAAAGATATTTCACTACCGTTCCAACTTCTTGCAAGACTGGACCATCAGCCCCGACCTACCTCAGGGAGGCACGGCCCTCTGGCGTTTGGATGCTGACGCGGCCGGATCAGGTGTGACGGGTGATTTACTCGCCCACTGTATTGACGCGGCTATGTGGATCAACGGTGCTATCACCGATGTATCGGCCATGACCGAGACATTTATCAAGGAACGGATGCACCAAGAGAGCGGTAAGATTCAGAAAGTCGGCATCGACGATGCTTGTATTTTCCACTGCCACTTCAAGAACGGCTCATTGGGACTGTTTGAGTCCACGCGTTATGCGCGAGGTCACAAAGCTCTCTTCACCTTCGAAATTAACGGTGAGCATGCCTCGATCCGCTGGGACCTGCACGATATGAACCGCCTGGAATACTTCGACCACGGCGACGATGGTATCGTACGCGGCTGGCGGTCTATCTTAGTAACGGACAGCGATCAACCCTACATGGACCGCTGGTGGATACCCGGCACGAGCATTGGTTACGAGCACTCCTTTGTGCATCAGGTAGCCGATTTCTTTAAGAGTCTGGAAACCGGTGAGCCTTGCCACCCGACGTTTCAGGATGCCATGGAAACGCAGAAGGTATGCGAAGCCGTCCTCAATTCCGCCGCTGATCGTAGCTGGAAGGATACCGGGGTAGCGGTTGATATTGGGTAGTACTAATAGTCCCCTCGAGATATCACCTTAGTAGCTTTTTTTTCTGCAAGCCCTATCGGAGCGATACTATATCGAAAGAAGGTCTCGCCCCGATGGGGTTTGAAAGCGTTTAATTTGGCTGCTGTTACTAAGGTATCGCCCCGCTGGGGCTTTGTCATAGAATAGGACATTCAAATGCAGGCCCCGGAGGGTAGCCTTAACGGTAGTATTCGTCATGTAGGGAATCTAAATCGTACCAAGTACCTACCCACTGAGATTACCGAAGTGTGTTTCATTGGTAGCTCCGGGTAGCACGATGTTAGAATTAAGAGGATAAACATAAAGGCCCCGGAGGGGGCAAACCTCAGTAGCGTGCGTCATGTTAGGGAAACAAATCGTAACGAGCAAATACACACCTAGATCACCATAGTGTGTTTCGTTCGTAGCTCAGGGTAGCACAATGTCAGAGTTAAAAGAATGAAAGCAAAGGCCCCAGAGGGGTCAAACCTCAGTAGCATGCATACGTCATGTTAGAAAGCAAAAGCTCCGGAGGAGTGACACCTTTTCGATCAGAACAGAAACTATGAACTCCTCAGAACCAATTCTCCAAATCACCCACCTCTCCAAATCTTTCGGTGGTATCAAGGCCCTGGATGATGTGCAGCTCACGCTGCACAAAGGCGAGGTACTCGCCTTGATGGGAGAAAACGGGGCGGGAAAATCTACCCTGATGAGAATCTTGATGGGTTTGGAAAAGGCAGATGCGGGAGAAATCATATTCGAAGGCCAGCCTCTAAAAATCCGAGATGTAAAGGATACCCTAAAAAAAGGCATTTCCATGATTCATCAGGAACTTCTGGTGGTACCAGAACTCAGCGTGGCCGATAATATTTTTCTGGGTCGTGAAACTACCCGTTGGCTACCCGGCTGGATCGATAATCAGGATATTTACCAGAAAACGGAGAACCTGCTTAGTACCCTCAGCGTAGCCCTTGATCCCCGCGCTAAGATGAAGTACCTGAGCGTGGCCGAAATGCAGATGGTCGAAATCGCCAAGGCGATCTCTAATAACGCCCGGATTATCATCATGGACGAGCCTACTTCGGCGCTCTCTGATAAGGAAGTAGCCGCTCTTTTCCGCATCATCAAGGACCTGAAAGCGCAGGGTGTCGCCATTATCTACATCTCCCACAAAATGGAGGAAATCGCCCAGATTGCCGATACCATCACCGTACTGCGCGACGGCCAATACGTTGCCACCAAGCCCGCCTCCGAACTCGACCGAAACGCATTAATAACCCTCATGGTCGGTCGGCAGATTGACCTCCTCTTTCCGGATGCCATTGGAATAAAGGAGGAAGTACTATTATCGGTACGCAACCTGACTCAGCCGGGAAAATTTACTGATATTAGTTTTGATCTGCACGCCGGGGAAGTACTAGGCCTCGCCGGACTCATGGGTGCCGGACGTACCGAAGTAGCCCGCGCTATTTTTGGGTTGGACCCTTTGGCCAAAGGAGATATTTATATCAAAGGGCAAAAAGTAAACATCCGTACCCCACAGGAAGCTATCCAACTCGGTATCGGCTACGTCAGCGAAGACCGAAAGGCCCTGGGCTGTATTCCGGGTATGTCGGTGCAGCACACGCTTACCTTATCAAGCCTGAAAAACTACGTCAACCAGGGCTTTATCGTAAACCGCCTCGAACAGGAAGCTGCCCAGCTCATGGTATCTGAGCTACACATCAAAACGGCCGGACTAGACCAAGGCGTTATGCAGCTCAGCGGCGGTAATCAGCAGAAAGTTGTAATTGGAAAAGTACTGTTAGCCCAGCCGGATATTATCATCCTCGACGAACCCACCCGGGGCATCGATATCGGAGCCAAGCATGAAATATACAAACTGATCCGACAACTCACCGAAAAGGGCATCGCCATACTCATGATATCCTCTGAACTACCCGAAATTATCGGCCTCTGCGATCGGGTACTTGTGCTATCCCAAGGCCGTCAAACGGCATTGCTACCCAAAGAAGAAGCCACTCAGCAACGGATTATGGAACATGCCATACATGGATAAGTATTAAACCAATCATCGCGTCAACTGTACATTCACCGTATGAATAACACCTTTACTTCCCTCTTCAACCAAACCAGTAGCTCGTACAAAAAATGGATACAGGGCGTGGGTACTTTTGGCATTCTCTTAGCCTTGATAGTCATCTGCATAGCCCTGGCTTTGTGTACCCCCCGCTTCTTGACGGTGTCCAACCTCACCATCGTCGTCAATCAGGTGTCAATCAACGCCCTGCTGGCCTTTGGCGTCACGTTTGTCATCATTACCGGCGGTATTGATCTCTCTCTGGGTTCTATGGTAGCCGTCACGGGCGTGGTAGCGGCTCTGTTTGCCCATCCCGACGCCTACCCGCTCATTGTTCCGTTGGTGATGGCCCTGGGCGCAGGCCTTATGATTGGCGGTTTTAACGGTCTGGTGATTACCAAAAGTAAAGTACCGCCCTTCATCGTCACGCTCGGAACCATGACCATTGGCCGGGGCCTGGCGCTCATCCTGAGTAAAGGTAAGCCTGTCTCTAACCTCTCGGACACCTTCAATTTCATCGGCGGTGGACAGGTATTCGGCATTCCGTTTCCGATCATTATTCTGATAGTAGTTTTTATACTCTGCTCGCTGTTACTCCACAAAACCATCTGGGGTAGGTATATGTACGCCGTGGGAGGCAATGAGCAAGCCGCCCGTGCATCGGGCCTTCCCGTTGAGAAAATTAAAATGATGGTGTATATCCTCAGTGGCGTGCTGGCCGGATTGGCTGGTATTGTACTGACGTCCCGCATTACCACCGGGCAGCCTAACGCCGGACAGGGTTTTGAACTGGATGCCATCGCAGCGGCTATCATTGGCGGTACCAGTACCTCCGGCGGAAGCGGTACTATGACGGGTACCCTCATCGGGGCCCTACTCATCGGGGTCATCAGTAACGGCCTCGACCTCCTCAACGTCACTTCCTACTACCAGCAGGTAGTGATGGGGATCATCATCATCGGGGCCGTAGTGCTCGACGGTTTGAATCGTAAAGCGGTGTAGGTAGTAGGTTTGGTGGGGTTTGGAGTTTTAGGAGTAGTCTTTTTTTACCACAGAGTAAAAAGGAGTTTAGCACAGAGTTGCACGGAGAGTAAATACATACTCTATGTAATAACTCACCAAACTCTGTGGTAAAACCTTCGGAGTTCACCTATCACCAACTAGTACCTAAATTAACCATGAACCGCCTTACTATCCTTTCCCTCTTCCTCACTACCCTCACGCTAGTCAGCTGCAACCAAACAGGTGACAGTGGTGGGAGCGACAAGCCCGTCATCGGCGTTACGATGCTGAGTATGCAGAATGAATTCATCGTCAATGTCAGCGACGAAATCGAGAAAAAAGCCCAAGAAGCGGGTGTAGAACTCATTACCGTGGACGCTGAGCGCTCGGCCCTGAAACAGATTGAACAAGTCGAAAGCTTCATTGCCCAGGGCGTCGACGCCATTATCATGAACCCTTGTGAGGTAGATGCCAGCTCCCCCGCCGTCGTGAAGGCGCAGGCCGCAGGTATTCCCATCATCAACGTCAACTCCGCTACCTCTACCAAACCCACCGCCTTTGTGGGTTCCGACGACGTAGAATCGGCCCGCATCGCCATGAAATACATCGCCGAGCGATTAGGTGGTAAAGGCAACGTCATCATGATCCACGGCTACATGGGGCAGGCCGCACAGATTCAACGGGAGCAGGGCGCCAAAGAGGTATTAAAGCAATACCCTGGACTAAAACTTCTGGCCAGCCAAACCGGCGAGTGGGACCGCGCCAAGGCCATGTCGCTGATGGAAAACTGGATTCAGTCGTACGGCGGACAGATCAACGCCGTATTTGCCCACAACGACGAAATGGGCCTGGGGGCCGTCAATGCCCTAACCGCCGCGGGTGTGAAAGATAAAGTAGTAGTGGTAAGCGTGGATGCTATCCCGGATGCCTTACAGGCCGTACAAAAAGGTACGCTCGACGCCACTGTGTACCAGAACGCTCAGCAACAAGGCTCGCAGGCCATTGAAACAGCCCTGAAAATTATCAACAAGCGACCCTACGAGGCCGAGGTACTTATTCCTTTTCAGCTCGTAACGAAGGAGAATGTGGCCAAATTTCTGAAATAAAGGGCTTTTATTGTCAGATTTTCTTGTCATTTTTGTGTAGCGCCCGTTTACTAAGGCTGGTTTGCGTTATAAACGCAACGAGTTCCTTTTTTCAACTCCCGCCCAAATCACCTACCTGTACTATGCCCCACCACCTATACCTCAACGGCCAGATTATGCCGATTGACTCGGCCTGTTTTTCTACCAATGACCTCGGTTTACTGCGTGGCTACGGTATGTTCGACTACTTCCGTACCTACAATAGCGTTCCCTTTCGCTGGAATGACTACTGGGCAAGGTTTGAGAACTCCGCCCGGCTGCTAAAACTACCCCTACCTCTTACTCAGGATGAAACCGCCGAAATTCTGAGTCAGTTACATACGCTTTCGGGCGAGGCTGAGGTGGCGTTTCGGTTTGTGCTCACGGGCGGCTACGCACCCGACAGCGTCAGCGTGGTACAACCCAATTTTTTGATTCGCTGCGAGCCGTTACCCAAAGATAACCCCGCCGGACTCCTCAGAGGTATTAAAGTACTTACGTACAACTATGTCCGCGACCTGCCCGAGATCAAGACCACCAACTACCTCCACATGGTGCTGATGGCCGACGAAATGAAGCAACAGCAAGCCGCCGATCTTCTTTTCCACAAGGACGGCGAGATCAGCGAGCTTACCCGCAGCAATGTATTCCTCTTCAAAGGCGATACCCTCATTACCCCCGACCGTAACATCCTCAACGGTATAACCCGCCGGACGATCCTGGAACTAGCCGCCCCGCACTTCGATGTACAGGTACGGCCCATCCTGCTCGACGAACTTGTCAACGCCGATGAAGTATTCACTACCAGTACCACCAAATGGGCCATGCCCATCGTCCAAGTAGGCGACCTTCCCATCGGCTCCGGCACTCCTGGCACCCGTACGTTTAAGCTACAGGAGTTATTTGTGAAATTAGTGGAGACTTGGGGCAAATAGTACCGGCAGTTATAGACTGTCGTTGGGCTTGACCAGCAGATGCAATCTGGCGGTAGCTATGTATAGTTTGCAAAATGAGTTAATGACCAACTACAGCCAGATTGAAGTTGTATGAAAGTTAACTTGACGTGAGTCGGTAATCCACCTCATTAATAGCCTTTTTTGCTCTTGATTCCAATGAAGCTGTTCAAAGTTTGTGTGGATTTATGAAAAAAGGCCGTAGAGCGTTAAGTTTAAAAAAACGACTTGACAACCAAAACATCTACGACCATGCTCAAATTAACGAAAAAAATCATCAACCAACACCTCGTTCCGCACCTGTCGAAAGGAAAGCGCGGGCCAGAATGTAAAGTCGGCCTGTGGCGGATTGTGCGTTCGATCGCACACCGCGTCAAGACGGGCAGTCAGTGGCGCGAGTTGCCCGTG
>JBDNFP010000254.1:0-2910 GCA_041689775.1 Spirosomataceae bacterium | reverse complement strand
GAAAAGGTTGAGTAAATTCGTGAAACGTTGCTTATTACATCCGGTTGCCGAACGCCATTGCCGTTCAGTTTTTAAGTCGTTAATTGAAATGTTCATATCCTATCATATATACGAAAATATTTCCAATACAACAAGTCTATTTTAAGTAAAGGAACAAGTTATATTGCTACTACTGCCTTGCCCACCACCTTACGCTCCATCATGTCTCTTAGGGCAGCAGGAGCGTCTGGTAAAGAATAGGTTTTGTATACATGCTGTTTGAGTTTTCCCTGGGCGATCCAGGTAAGGAGTTCCTGAAAGTTCTTCTGGCTTTCCTTCGGTTCGTTTTTGGCAAAGGCCCCCCAAAATACACCCACAATCTGACAGCCTTTGAGTAAAGGCAGATTGAGTGGTATTTTAGGGATTTCGCCCCCGGCAAACCCTACCACCAGGTAGCGGCCCTTCCAGGCAATGGAGCGTAGAGCTGGTTCGGTGTAGCGATCGCCCACAGGGTCGTAAATTACATCGGCACCCCGTCCTTGGGTAATCTCTTTCATTCGCTCCCGGATATCTTCGGTAGAGTAGTTGATGGTAGCAGAAGCACCCAGTTCACGGCAGACCGCAAGTTTTTTATCTGAGGAGGCCGCCGCAATGACCGTGGCTCCCATCAACACGCCTAGTTGAACCGCCGCTAAGCCCACACCTCCGGCTGCCCCGAGTACCAACAGGGTTTCTCCGGGTTGTAGCTGAGCGCGATTTTTTAGCGCATGATAGGAAGTACCGTAGGTGTACATCACGCTGGCGGCCGTCACGTAATCCATACCGGGGGGGATGGGTAGGGTAGTGGCGGCGTTGGCTACTACCTCCTCGGCAAAGCCTCCCCATCCGGTCAGGGAAAGAACGGCATCGCCTACGTTGAGGTGCTTTACGCCTTCTCCTACTTCCTTAATAATTCCAGATACCTCACCACCCGGTGAAAAAGGCAGTGGGGGTTTAAATTGGTATTTATTCTGAATAATAAGGGTATCCGGGAAATTGACTCCGCAGGCTTTTACGCTTACGACTACCTGCCCTTTACCGGGCGTAGGTGGGGGAACGTCACCTAGTGTTAATTCTTCGGGAAGTCCAAATTGGGTACAGAGTATGGCTTTCATTGGTTATTTTGGTTTATGTCAAGCGGGTACCGCGTGGTTGAAAACATGATTTATTTTATACCACCAGACATAGCATGTCGGTAGCTTAGGGTTAAAGTTTATTAGTCAATGCTGCCACCTTACTGCCGCCAGATTTTATCTGGTGGCTCAGCATAGTCCCAGTCTGCGACTGGAATACTAAATCAATTCGATATTCAAAAGCCCTTTGCGATCCGCATAATCACGGGCACTGCTATACAAATACTCCCAAGGATGCTCAACCCATCCAGCCCTAACCGGATTTTCGTGGATATAGCTGAGTTTTTGCTCAATCGCATTGGCAGAGTAAAGTTCAATGGGTTGGTTATGCTGCTGCCAGACCTGAAAGTTGAGATTATTGTGATTAAACTCTCCGTTCTTTCGGAAAATCGCTACTATCCAGTTCCGGCGGCTTTCCTCTACACTCTCCTCAATCGCGGCAAACAGTTTTTTACTGGTAAACTTTTTCAAATCCCGAATTATGCCGGAGAGATTTTCTTCTTCGGATTTTACGATCAGATGAACGTGATTGGACATGATGCACCAGGCATAAACCACCAGCCCCTTCTCTCTTTGACAGTAACGAACACTTTCCAGATAGATGTCACGGTACTCATTCCGAGTAAAAATATCGATCCATCCCACGATGGTCATCGTTACAAAATACACCCCGGCCTGATCCCAAATTTTGTAGTTTTTACTCATATATGATGGCTGTTTTTCAAGTTGAAAACTTGACCTATGTTCAACCACCGGTTGCAAACCGGCGGTAGCAGTGCTGCCGCCAGATTTTATCTGGTGGCCAAGCATAGTCCTAGTCTGCGACTGGATTAAAACGTCCCCCGCTCCACCGCCTTCGCGGCCGTTGCGGATAGCGATTGGATACCATACAGCAGCCCGGCAAAGCGTTCGTCCTTCGTAAGCCCCTTTCTCCAACGGGCGTAAATCTGTTGGATGACTATAGTATTCTTAAAAAGCCCGAAGACGTAATAGTACAGCATATTCGATACATCGCGACCGCTCTTTTCGGCGTAACGATCGGCAAACTTTTGCCGGGTGAGGTTACCAGGTAGCCAGGTGAGGTTAAAGCTTCGCTCAAAAGCACCATCTCCGGCTTCGGCCCAGTACGAAAGCGCGGTACCTACATCCATGAGTGGGTCGCCCACGGTACACATTTCCCAATCTAGTACCGCTCGTATCTCCGATAAATTGGTGGGGTTGAGTACTACATTATCATACTTATAATCGTTGTGAATCAGCGTTGGGGCGTTCTCGGCGGGCATCGAGTCAACGAGCCATTGGTATAGTTGCTCCATCACGGGGAGATCATTGGTTTGGGCCGCGAGGTAGCGCTTGTACCAACCCTCCACCTGCCGCCGGATGTAGCCTTCGGGTTTACCTATCTGAACGAGTCCGGTAGCGGCTATATCAAGGGCGTGCAAATCGGCCAGATTGTCAACGAGCGCCTGGGAAGTAGCCCGGAGCTGCTCGGCTGATAGCCTCAGCTTTGGTGCGGTTTGGGCTCTCAGAATTACGCCCTGTACCCTTTCCATGATATAGAATGGACAACCCATTATTTCCAGCTCATCACAAAGAAGCATCGGCTTGGGAATCTTACGAAACCCGGCGCTTTGGATCATAGTAAGTACCCGGTATTCGCGTTCCATGTCGTGGCCACCTTTGATGTGTTCGGCCCCGAAAGGAGGGCGGCGTAGTACGTATTCCTGATTATCCTCTGTTTTTAGAAAATACGTGAGAT
>JBDNFP010000253.1:0-13257 GCA_041689775.1 Spirosomataceae bacterium | reverse complement strand
CTGCCCATGTGTTTGTTTTTGCCGGTACTTTGTATGGGTTTGATGGGAGTAGCCGAGTGGAGACTTCGGCATCCTGATGTAGCTTCTTCGGCTCGTAGATCAGGTTTTAGGCTACCCTTCAAGCGTCCGGAGAGTCAGGTTTTCTGGGTCTTAGAATGGCTAATTCGGGAACGCGGATTGAGTCTTATGCTAACCAAGTTGGGTGCTGCCCTATTCGTGCTGGCTACGCTGGTCTATGATCGAACGGGGGACTATGATCTACACCTGCCCGCGATTGGTTTTACCTTGGCCTACCTGATGAATGCCGGTTTATCAGGAGAATTAGTCCATTGGGAAAACGAGGTGTGGCTATGGGGGAGGAGTCTTCCGATATCGCTTGCGAAACGTTTCTTTTCCGTTCTGTTACTGCATGCACTATTGCTACTACCCGAAACTCTTTTTGCATGGCGCGACGGGGGGGATCTACTTAGCCCGTGGGAGTGGGTGCAGTTGTATGCATTAGGAATATCTTGTCTCGTGCTGTACCATGCCCGGTTGTATCAGAAAGACACCAAACTGAAAGATTCAGGTACTCCAATTTTTGTGGGCTTTGTGGCGCTTACCCTCTTGGTTTTGTACGGAGTACCCATCTGGGTGGTTAGTCTTCTGTTGCTAGGGCTAGCTGGCGGGATCTGGGTAAAGGAAAAAAGGAGATGAGTTCGGGACCGGAAAAGCTTCCTATAGTATTCATCTCCTTTTGAAATCAATTCTTAATTGGACGAGTCGTATAGCCGCTAATGACTTGGAATTACTTCCCGGGCATCGACGGGCGAACCTCCACCTTACTTGGTAAGGTACGAGCGGGCATTTTGATCAGGTCAGAAACGATCTGTCCGATATCCTCGGGCTGGATTTTCCAAGCGTCGTTCTCGTTGGGCGTGTGTCCGGCAAAATAAGTAGCTACCGAACCGGGCATAATGGTAGTCACCTTGATACCTTCGTTACGAACGTCCATCATCATGGCTTGTGAAAAACCTACCAAACCAAACTTGCTGGCGTTGTAGGCGGTTCCCTGCTGGAAGAAGTTGGTACCGGCCAAACTGGCGATCGTGATAAAATACCCTTTGGATTCCTTCAAGGCGGCGAGGGAAGCCTTCGCGCTATAAAAAACTCCCGTGAGGTTAATATCGATGGTTTCGATCCATTGCTCTTCGGTCATTTCTTGGATCGGCGAAAAATGTCCTACCCCTGCATTGGCTATGAAGTAGTCCAAACGGCCCCACTCGGCCATAACCTTAGCAACGGCTTCTTTCTGGGATGAAAAATTACGTACGTCAGAGGCAATACCCAAGGCGTAACCTTCCTTAATGGTATTAAGGGCTGCCGCTGCTTCATCCGCACTTTCCTGCGAACGGCTGGTGATGGCTACTTTAATACCTTCTTTAATCAAAACTTCGGCTACTCCGTAACCAATTCCTTTCGACCCACCCGTTACCAGGGCTACTTTTTGTATATCACTCATAAGTTTCATTGTAAGGTTTGTATAAAAAAAAGAGAGAACGCACCTGTGTGGTGGTTCTCTCTCAAAACAGACTTCCTACGCGGATAGTTTGCCTGGTCTAAAGTTTCTTAATCCCCCCTAGCTGGATTATTACTTCTTAAAAGGCGATTCTTGGATCATTCGTTTCTCACCCGTTTGCAGGTTATCTCGCAGGAATTCATTGGATAAAGGCGTTACTTTATTAGTAGCCCCAACCCGAGCCGTGGTACTAGCCGGAATGCCCATGACGCTTAATACCTTGTTGAACAGCGGCTCATTATCGTCCCCAAAAGACCTGAATGGTACCCGGTTATCATCCACTTTATAGGTGGGTGAAATACCATTTACATTTCCGTAGTCAGATTCCCCGTTAACATTGGCGGTTTGTCCCAGCATAACGTAAAATCCCCATTTCCAACGCTTCTGGTCATCTTCAATTAGGGTACCAAAGAGGTTTTTGCCGTACGTGTTATTACCAATGGTAATGACGGACATGTAGGGTTTTAGTCCATTGATGACTAATTCGGATGCGGAGGCGGTACTTCTGGAAGTAAGCACAAAGACTCTCGTCAGGCCAGTACCAATATTACTTGGCTCAGTAAGAAAATTATGGTCGAGGGCGGCTGGTCCGTCCTGTTGTCTTAGGTACGCGTTGTACCGATCATTCCATTGCTCTTCATAGAAAACTTTGGAAGCGGAAATGTTCGTCCCAACCAACGAAGCCAATGTTTCTGCGGAACTGATGTACCCGCCGCCGTTAAACCGGAGATCAAGTACTAGTTCATTTACGCCATTGGCTTTGAAATTGGAGAAAATATTCCGGAGCTGATCGTCGTATAGTTTAGGAGATGCCTCGGTACCCGGCACAAATTGGGTGTAGACCAGGTAGCCAATCTTCTTACCGTAAGGCGATTTATCGATAATGCTCGAAAAGGCAATGGGGTTTTCGCTGATTTCGGCTTTGGTCAGGCTGAATGTTTTCAGGTCGTCGGGAACGAAAGTGCTCCCATTTATCGTCCCGAGGGTCACGGTAAGGTTATCATTACCCCTGAGCAAAGTAGCGTAATTACCGTTAGTAAGTAGCTGGCCATTCACCTTCATGATAATATCACCCCGGTGTAGTCCGGCAGCTTCGGCGGGGCTACCTTTCACCACCTGACTCAAAAACAAACCGATGTTAGTTTGACTTTGATCGACGTAGGAAAGTTGGTACTGAATCCCGAATACCTTGCTTACCCCATTGAATTCTTTTTTCAGGGCGTCGATGTCGTCGGTAATGCTGGAAAAGCGATCAACGGAGTTTCTCTGGTAAATCAAACTTTCGAAATAGCTGAATGGACTTTGACTGCTCTGCAAACTATTTTGCGCCGGCAACTGATTAGTCCAGAAATAGGCATCCTGCATTACTCCGTACACCCAGCTATTAATGGAGCCGTTCGTAGCCGTAGTGGTGTTGGTCGTTGTCTCTACCGGCAAGGCGGGCTCGATACTGTCTTTCTTACAACCTGCTGCCCAAAGTAGCAGTAACATCAAACTTATTTGGCCAAGTTTTCTACCTGTAATCATCTTGTAACGTGGTTTAGATTAAAATAGGTAGAGTTGTAGCAGTATCGTTTGGTTAGATTTGTGTTGGTTGTCGGCGCTCTTCATTACATACGCTACGGAGTATGAAAATGTTGCAAAAGTGGTAAATTTTTGATGGGGAGGTGCCTCCTAGATTACGCTTTGATGAGGTAGAATGAAATTAAATGGGCGGTATATCACCAACCATTTTTTTTTGTCAATTAAAAGTATTCTTTTGGATGTGGATTTTAGAACAATCCTTTGGTTCGTGGTTCATCCGCCAAATAAATGATAATCGTAGTATTATGTCTATTAAAATTTCTATTTCTCACAAGACTTCCTACAAATTTGATCGTTTTGTGAACCTGACCCCTCATATTTTCAGGTTACGTCCGGCGCCACATTCCCGTACCCCCATTGAAGGATATAGTTTTAAAATATTTCCCGAGAATCATTTTATCAATTGGCAACAAGATCCTTTCGGGAACTATCAGGCGAGGATAGTATTTCCTGAGAAAACGAATGAACTACGCGTCGAAGTGGAAGTGATTGCCGCGATGAAGGTGATCAACCCCTTCGATTTTTTTGTGGAGGATTACGCCGAAAACTACCCATTTACCTACGATGACGCGCTCCAGAAGGAATTGGTACCCTACCTAGAAAAAGAGGCGATCGGTCCGAAGCTGGAAGCTTGGATTAATGAACATAAACCAACGGAGCCCTTACGTATTACCGACTGTCTCGTAGCGCTAAATCAGCAACTAAATCAAGACATTAGCTATAATATCCGGATGGAGCCCGGTGTACAAACCTGCGAAGATACCCTCACTACCCTCAGCGGGTCGTGCCGGGATTCGGCTTGGTTGTTGGTGCAAATACTCCGTCAGCTTGGCGTTGCCTCTCGTTTTGTGTCGGGTTACCTGGTCCAATTAACTTCGGATATAAAATCACTGGACGGGCCGTCTGGTCCCGAAAAAGACTTCACCGATCTTCACGCCTGGGCGGAAGCCTACGTACCGGGAGCGGGCTGGATCGGCCTTGATCCTACGTCCGGCCTGTTTGCCGGTGAGGGGCACATTCCACTCTGTTGTACGCCGCATTACAGTAGTGCCGCACCGGTGACCGGGGCGATGGATCCTTGCGACGTACAATTTGAATTTGATAACCAAGTATTTAGAATCCACGAAGATCCTCGGGTTACCAAACCCTACTCCGAAGAGCAATGGCAGAAGGTGATGGAAGTCGGGCATACCGTGGAGCGTGATCTGCAAAACAGAGACGTTCGGCTTACGATGGGAGGGGAGCCTACCTTTGTTTCCATTGATGATTTTGAATCCCCCGAATGGAATTCGGCCGCTGACGGCGAGTTGAAGCGAAAACTTTCCTACGATCTGGCGCTACGGTTAAAAAGTCGTTTTGCCCACGGTGGACTTCTGCATTTTGGACAAGGTAAGTGGTATCCGGGGGAGCCATTTCCGCGCTGGCAGTACGCATTATACTGGCGGACGGACGGTAAGTCGCTTTGGAAAAACAATGATTTGATTGCCAAGGAGTCTGATAATCGGTTTACTTGTGAAGATGCCCATAATTTTGCTAATGAATTAATCAAGTACTTGGGCGTGGATGAAAAAGCGCTGTCTCCCGTGTACGAAGACCCACTCTACTGGGCACTGGAAGAAGGGAAAATTCCGATTAATTTAGATCCGTTAGAAATGGATTTATCCGATCCGGTGGAACGCAGGACGTTGGCTGCAAACTTGGAAAGGGGGCTCAATAATCCGGTTGGGTACGTACTACCCACTCAGTGGGAGCATAGTACCGAGTCGTGGGTGAGTCATAAATGGGAGTTTCGCCGCAAACATTGCTTCTTGGTTCCAGGTAATTCGCCCATGGGGTTACGATTACCTTTGGAGTCGATCCCATTCGTCCCCAAAGAAAAATTGCCGCAACCGGTTGACCGGAGTATGTTCGAGACGCTACCTGAGCTGGAAACCTACGATCAGTCGGTGCAAAAGCGCTACGATGGGGTACTTGACGAAAACAAGAAGCCGCCTACATTATCACCTCCCTACGATGTGACGAGGCTAACCAACAAAGAATCAACAGCAGAGAAGAAATCGAAAGAAAAAACTCCGGTTTTTGAGATTGAGACCATCCGGACGGCCATTGGTATCGAAGTAAGAGAGGGCATTATTTATCTCTTCTTGCCCCCGGTCGACTACCTGGAGCACTACCTTGACCTGATGGCTTCGATTGAGGCCACCGCTACCAAACTGAATATCCCGGTTAGGGTGGAGGGATACACGCCACCGAGCGACTATCGTTTGCAAAAACTGATTGTATCGCCAGACCCCGGCGTGATTGAAGTAAACATTCACCCGGCCAAAAACTGGCAGGAGATTGTCGACACTACCACTGCCCTCTACGAAGAGGCGTTTCTCTCCCGTTTAGGTGCCGAGAAATTTATGGTTGATGGCCGCCACACCGGTACTGGCGGTGGCAACCACGTAACCATTGGTGGGGCTACGCCTGCGGATAGTCCGATTCTTCGTCGGCCTGATTTGCTCAGGAGCTTAATTACCTACTGGCAACATCATCCGGCGCTTAGTTACTTGTTCGCGGGTTCTTTTGTGGGACCAACGAGTCAGGCTCCCCGCATCGACGAAGGCCGGGACGAACGCCTGTACGAGGTAGAAATCGCCTTTGACCAGATTCCGGAATCCGGTGATGTCCCCTTCTGGATGACGGACCGGATTTTCAGAAACCTGCTGGTGGATATTACCGGAAATACCCACCGTACGGAATTTTGTATTGATAAGCTTTATTCCCCTGACTCCTCAACGGGCCGGTTGGGTATTTTAGAGTTCCGGGCCTTTGATATGCCCCCTCATAAGCACATGAGTCTGGTGCAAAGCCTGCTGGTAAGGGCATTAGTTGCCAAATTCTGGAAAGAGCCTTATAAGCACAAACTGGTACGGTGGGGTACCGAGCTGCATGATCGTTTCATGTTGCCGCACTTCGCCTATCTGGATATGATTGATGTCGTAAACGACTTAAAAGCCTCCGGCTACGACTTCGATATCTCGTGGTTCGATCCCTTCTTCGAATTCCGTTTTCCGCACTATGGTACTATTGAAGTGGATAACATTCAGATGGAAATCCGGTTAGGTATTGAGCCTTGGCATGTTTTAGGGGAGGAGCTATCAAGCAGCGGTACGGCCCGCTTCGTTGATTCATCTTTGGAAAGGTTACAGGTAAAATTGAGCGGTATTGTACCGGATCGTCATATCCTAGTGTGTAACGGATGCCGGGTACCTTTACGAAGCGCAGGCGTCAAAGGAGATTACGTGGCGGGAATCCGGTACAAAGCCTGGAATCCACCTTCGGCCCTTCATCCCACTATTGGGGTAGATGCTCCATTGGTGTTCGACATTATTGATACTTGGAATAACCGGGTGATTGGTGGGTGTACCTATTTTGTTTCCCATCCCGGAGGCCGAAGTTTTGATACTTATCCCATCAACAGCAACGAAGCGGAGTCACGACGCATCAGTCGTTTCTGGAATTTCGGTCACACTCCCTCGCAGTCCGAGAGCATACCGATTACGACTAATTATAATCCAGCGGTATCCCGATTTGTAGCGGCGCATAAAAAAGAATTAAAAATAGATACCCCAGTTGAACTCATTAATCCCGATTACCCCACCTTGCTGGACCTTAGACAGGCGTGGAAAGCCAAGACGAAGTAATTTGGAGGTGATAGTTTAATGAATAGGAGGGGAATGAGTACAACAAACGGAGAAGAGTAAAGGATGTTACAGGAAAATTCAATCGGGCTGCTGCAAGCGTATCGCCGGGAGCTATATTCGTACGATGAGGTTATTGATAAAAATGGAGGCCTGAAACCTCACTGGGAAGCTCTATTTCTGGCCCTTGAAAAGCTGGGGATGGATGAGCTGGCCGTACGCAATCAGGAAATCATCACGAAGCTTCAGGAAAATGGCGTTACGTACAGTGTGTATGAGGGAAACGACGGACTCAACCGTCCCTGGCAGCTTGATCCAATTCCTTTTTTGATTCACGAAACCGAGTGGAAAGAAATAGCGAAGGGGCTACAACAGCGAGCAGTACTCCTGGACCTTATTTTAAAGGACCTTTATGGGCCACGTACCCTGATCAAGAACAAGATTATTCCGCCGGAGTTGGTCTACCAAAACTCCGGTTTCTTGCGATCGTGTTATGACATACGGCTGGCGGGCAAACACCAGTTGATTACGTATGCCGCCGATATTGCCCGTGGACCGGACGGTCGGATGTGGGTACTCGACAACAGAACTCAGGCGCCTTCGGGTACCGGGTATGCCCTCGAAAACCGGACGATGATGAGCAGTATACTGCCCGATCTTGCCGAAAGTATGTACGTTCGTCGGCTTTCGCCTTATTTTACCAAGGCACAGGCTTCTATTGGAAAATCCTTCGGAAAAGGGAAGGATGATTTAACGATCGTGTACCTGACTCCGGGGCCCAATAACGAAACCTATTTTGAGCATGCCTACCTGGCTTCCTACCTCGGCTACACGCTCGTGCAAGGAGATGATTTGCTGGTTCGTGATGGATACGTGTGGTTAAAATCGGTGGAAGGTCTCCGGAAAGTTGATATCATTATTCGCAGAGTAGATGATAGCTGGTGTGATCCACTGGAACTCCGGTCGGACTCCCGACTAGGCGTCCCCGGGTTGCTACAAGCAATGCGGGCCGGGAACGTGACGGTTATAAATCCACCGGGGGTGGGGGTAGTTGAAAATAATGCTTTTATGGCCTTCATGCATACGGCCTGCCGTCATTTACTGGGGGAGGAGTTGATACTACCTTCGGTGGCTACCTGGTGGTGTGGTCAGCCCAAGGAGCTGGACTATGTTCTACAAAACTTGCCCAAGCTGATTATCAAAAAGGCTAACCGTGATGACTATCGCCGCTCGATTCACGGAAAAATGCTTTCCGAAGCAGCCTTGGAAGAACTTAAACGGGAAATAAAGGCCAAACCAACGGAGTTTGTGGCGCAGGAGGAAGTTAGTTTTTCTACCACTCCCGCCTTCGTCAATTCCCGAATAGAGCCACGTTTTGCGGCTCTTAGAGCATTCATGATCAGTAACGGAAACGGCTATGAAGTGATGTCGGGCGGCCTGACCAGGAGTTCGCCCGAGCGTGACCGGTTTACTTTTTCCAATCAGTATGGCGGCATTGCAAAAGATACCTGGATCGTTGGTGATCAGTTCGAAAAGACCCGGGAGTCCATTGTTGTACCTCCCATTACCTCGGCTATTTCGGTACCACTTATCCGTAAACAGGCTTCACTACCTAGCCGAAGTGCGGATAATCTATTCTGGGTAGGGCGCTACGGTGAACGGGTGTTGGCTACCAATACTTTCGTCAATATTGTACTGAATACCATGAGTGTGTACCAAAATTACGGTGGGAAAGGTCAGTCTGACCATATCACGGTGCTTTTACGCTCATTGACCCACCTTACCCTCACGTATCCGGGATTTGTGGATGAAGAGGATATCAGTATCCTGGAAAGTCCGATGCCGGAAATCAATAGTCTGGTTTTGGATACCAGCCGCTCGGGGTCAATTGGCTCATCCCTCGATCTGTTCCTTCGGGCTATTAAATCGGTTCGGGATCAGTGGAATCCAGAAATAGGTCGGGCCATTGACGCCATGGAAGGTAGTTTGTTCCGGGTCCGGGAGCTTAAAAAAGGTTCGACAGATTTTAGGGCGGTTCAGAAGGTACTGGATAAACTTTACACCCGTATTTTTACATTCTACGGTACGGTGTCCGAAACCATGGCTCGTGATAACGCTTATTACTTGCTTGAATGCGGTAAATTAATTGAGCGCATTCTTTCCCGGGTCAGCGTCATCCGCTCTGGGTTTGTGTTTAAACACGCCGACCACGTCGAGAATGAATTATTGGAAGCAATCCTACAATACCATCATTTATTGGGTAAGTACCGGACTCTTTACCGGACTCAGGTAAATCCGGTAGCGGTGATGGATATGATATTGTTGGAATCTAATTCCCGGTTTAGTCTGGTGTATCAGTTGGACCTTTTGATTGAGTACCTACAAAAACTACCCAATCTAAGTCAACCCGGACGGTTAAATCCGGCCCAAAAGGCAGTGCTGGAAGCTTCTGTGAAAGTTAAATTAGTAGATGTAGCGAGTATTTGTGAATTTGAAGAAGATTCGAATTATCGTCCCGGCCTGGATCAGCTGATGGCAGATATCACCGGCCTGGTACTAACGGCTTCCGAATGTATCTCCAATCTATATTTTGATCACGTGGCTATTCAGCACTCCCTGTTTATCGAGGCTCCACAAAGTAAGGAAGATGAAATATAATCTTAATCACAGCACCGTTTACGAATACCGGGAATCCGTTAGTAGCTACCATAGCATTGCGTGCCTTTGTCCGAGAACTACGCCCACCCAATTGTGTAGTAATTTTTCGTTGAGTATTTCCCCGACTCCAATCGAGGTAGTGCAGCGGGTTGATTTCTTTGGAAATTCAGTTCACTATTTCTCAATTCAGGTTCCACACAAAGAGCTTAGGGTAGCTGCCAAAAGTACCATAGAAAATATTGTTTCTGGTCAGGAACTCTCTTACGCAGAGGTATATACTTGTGCCAATGCTCGTGAGGCTTTCCTGAATGATTATCAGATAAAGAATGAGGTCATGCAGTACCGGCTACCTAGTCCTTTTATTCAGTGGGATAGTGAAGTTGAACAATTTACGAGAAACTGTTTTGCTGAGGAAAAATCTTTGTTTGAGGCAGTTCGGGATTTATGCAGTAAAATATTCCATGAGTTCGAATTCATGCCCAACTACACTACTGTACATACCCCATTGAAAACGATTTTGAAAGAGAAGAAAGGGGTATGTCAGGACTTCTCACACCTCGCTATTGCGGCCATCAGAAGCATGGGTTTTGCGGCTCGTTATGTAAGTGGCTATCTGGAAACTCTACCCCCTCCGGGTAAAGAAAAGTTGAAAGGTTCTGATGCTTCCCACGCCTGGATTTCGGCCTATGTGCCGGGTATTGGCTGGTGTGATTTTGATCCTACCAATAACCTGATTCCCCGGGAAAGGCATATTACAACGGCTTGGGGTCGGGATTACAGCGATGTGCCCCCACTAAAAGGAATCCTTTTTAGCTCCGGTCAGCAAAAACTCACCGTCGAGGTGGATGTGCTACCGGTAGGTTAGTGGGTAGCTTTTAGCGGTTAGGTTGTTAGCCGTTGGCCCGATGCTCGTTTGCGTTAGCCTGACCAACTCAAAAAAACGAACCAGTCATCTGTTAATAACCTACGCCGTAATTACCTAAAATAAGTAGATTATAAGTCAACTTATTACAATGCTTACTAATGATTTTATGGGAGGTGCAATCCTGTTCGACCGGGTGTCAGAACGTATCATTATAAAAACAAGGGACAAAATCTGATATGGTTTTGTCCCCTGTTTTTATAATACAAAGCGGTTATTTTCCGCTTTTTGTCCAGTTATCCCGTAGCGTTACCGTACGGTTGAAAACCAGTTTTTCGGGAGTGCTATCGGTATCGGTCGCAAAATATCCTTTCCGTAAAAATTGAAAAGATTCTCCGGCGGTGGCGTCCTTCAACGCTGGCTCAGCATAACCCGTGATGACCTCCAAGGAATCGGGATTGATATAATCTTTGAAATTACCTTCTTCTCCGGAAGGGTCTTCTACCCGGAATAGTCGTTCGTACATCCGTACTTCCACGGATAAAGCGTGGGTAGCCGACACCCAGTGCAGGGTACCTTTCACGTTGATTCCAGATTCATCCTGACCACTTTTACTATTCTCCACGTACGAGCAGCGGATTTCCTGGACAGTTCCATCGGCATCCTTTACTACCTCATCGCATTGAATGATATAGGCACTTTTAAGGCGGACCATTTTGCCGGGAGCAAGCCGGAAGTACTTTTTGGGAGCATCTTCCATGAAGTCCTCCTGCTCCATGTATAGTTCACGGGTAAAAGGCATCTCGCGGCTACCCGTTTCGGGAGCCTCCGGATTATTTTCGCTTTGGCAAGGTTCCACCTTACCTTCGGGGAAGTTAGTGATAACCACTTTCAAGGGGTCTAATACCACCATTCTTCGAAGTGAAGATTTGTTCAGGTCTTCGCGGATGCAAAACTCTAATAAGCTTACGTCAATTAGGTTATCGCGCTTGGCTACCCCAATCCGGTCACAGAAGTTGCGGATAGATTCGGGGGTATAGCCACGGCGGCGAAGTCCGGAGATGGTCGGCATCCGGGGATCGTCCCAACCACTTACGAATTTCTCGTTCACTAATTGTAGTAGCTTCCGCTTACTCATGACCGTGTAGGTCAGGTTGAGGCGGGCAAACTCGTACTGTTTGGAAGGAAAAATGTCCAGATTTTTGATAAACCAATCGTACAACGGACGGTGGGGGATAAATTCCAGCGTACAGATAGAATGCGTGATTTGCTCGATCGAGTCCGACTGACCATGCGCAAAATCATACATCGGGTAAATACACCAGGTATCACCCGTACGGTGGTGCTTAGCAAACTTAATCCGGTACATCAGCGGGTCACGCAGGTGCATGTTGGGAGCAGCCATGTCGATTTTGGCCCGTAATACCCGGCTACCTTCGGAGAATTCGCCCTTGCGCATTCTTTCAAAAAGATCCAGGTTTTCTTCTACGCTTCGATCCCGGCAGGGGCTATTCTTACCGGCCTCGGTGGGTGTACCCTTCAAGGTAGCAATTTCCTCAGCGGTAGAATCTTCAACGTAGGCGTATCCGGCTTTGACGAGCTGCACCGCAAAAGCATACAATTGATCGAAGTAGTTAGAGGCATATAATTCCTCCACCCAGTTAAAGCCTAACCAGCGAACATCGTTCTTAATGGACTCTACGTATTCAACATCTTCGGTGGTAGGGTTGGTATCATCAAAACGAAGATTGGTACCGCCACCATATTTCTTGGCCAATCCGAAGTTGAGGCATATTGATTTGGCGTGCCCGATATGCAGGTAGCCATTAGGCTCGGGCGGAAAGCGCGTAAGTACCCGGCCGCTGTTTTTACCCGCCTGAATATCCGTTTCGACGATTTCTTCGATAAAATTAAGCGTCCTCCCGTCTTTTTTTTCTTCGGTAGTCATGATAAGAATTCTGAATTATGAATCGATTGTCCCGTAAAACTAGAATCAGGGTGGTCTAATCCTGATCTGTGGGGGTATCGGTGAAATAGTATCTTCAATAAGGATAACGCTATCCACCGGAAAGCTATCCCATACTTCTGGATTCTGTGCTCAGAATCCAGAAGTACAATACGAACCTGACCCCAAAGTTAATGTTCTTCTCGCAACGTTAAAAGAAATTAATGCAGGTGTTGAGACTAGCTTTCTTTTTAGAATCAAATGAGTGGTAAATCACCCAAATAAAAGCTCAGATTGATCCAGTTGGTAGGCTATACGTGGCTTATTATTTTGCCCTAAACGTGGGGTTAGATTTTGGTTGGAAAGCAAATGATTTGCTATTCACTTGTATATTTGCGCCATGCGTTATTTTTTAGAATGTAGTTATTTGGGTACCCATTTCATTGGTTGGCAAAAGCAAGCCCAAGGTAGATCCGTGCAGCAAACCTTAGAGGAGGCCCTCTCAACCATTTTACGGCAATCCATCGAAATCGCAGGCAGCAGCAGGACGGATGCTGGGGTGCATGCCGATCAGCAGTTTGCGCATTTTGACTATGAGGTAGTTATTGCCGATACCAAAAAATTGGTATTTCGGCTTAACAACCTGTTGCCTTTTGACCTTGCCGTCAATGGTATTTATCCGGTGGCCGAAGACGCTCACTCTCGATTTGAGGCTACCCACCGGCGCTACGAGTACCGCATTATCCACCAAAAAAGTCCATTCTTCAAAACGGAAGCGTATCTCTTTCGCCCTGATTTGGATATAGCTACCATGAATGAGGCCGCTAAAATTCTGCTACATCATACTGATTTTGAGAGTTTCAGTAAGGTACACACCGGCGTAAAGACTTTCCTATGTGATATAGTGCAAGCCGAGTGGCAACAAAAAGCAGGTACTTTGGTGTTTACCGTGCAGGCTAATCGT
>JBDNFP010000252.1:0-14284 GCA_041689775.1 Spirosomataceae bacterium | reverse complement strand
GGAAGAGGTCAGGGACGGTCCGCCGCCGCGGTTCAAATCCCCTCAACAGCTCGAAGAAATAAACATTGCGAGCACTTTCTTGGCAAGGAAGAGGTCAGGGACGATCCGCCGCCGCGGTTCAAATCCCCTCAACAGCTCGAAGAAGAAAACATTGCGAGCACTTTCTTGGTGGAGGAAGAGGTCAGGGACGGTCCGCTGCCGCGGTTCAAATTCCCTCAAAAGCTCGAAGAAATAAACATTGCGAGCACTTTCTTGGTGAGGAAGAGGTCAGGGACAGTCCGCCGTTGCGGTTCGAGTTTCCTCAACGGTTTGAAAACATAATTGAGAAAAAGTACTTGAGAAAGTGCTGGGAGGCTGTCCGCTACTGCGCGATTATATCTCCTCAGTGGTCTGGATAGAGAAGTTGATTTTTTAGTTTATATATTGATTGATTGCACTTGTGCGATCAGGAGTAAAATCAGCAAGCGTTAACAAATTCGTATTAACTTTTAATTTTAGCATACCAAAAACATGGCAAAAGAGACATTTGACCGCTCGAAACCGCACGTTAATATCGGTACAATCGGGCACGTTGACCACGGTAAAACTACCCTGACCGCTGCGATTACATCTGTTCTCGCAGGTAAGGGATTGTCAGCAAAGCGTGATTTCTCCTCTATTGATAATGCCCCCGAAGAGAAGGAACGTGGTATTACGATCAATACTTCACACGTAGAATATCAGACAATTAATCGTCATTATGCGCACGTTGATTGTCCTGGCCACGCTGACTATGTAAAGAACATGGTAACAGGTGCAGCCCAGATGGATGGTGCTATTATTGTAGTAGCTGCCACTGATGGACCTATGCCACAAACTCGTGAGCACATCCTGTTGGCTCGTCAGGTAGGTGTACCTCAATTAGTAGTGTTCATGAATAAAGTGGACATGGTTGATGATCCCGAACTACTTGAGCTAGTTGAAATGGAGATTCGTGAGCTTTTAAGCTTCTACGAATATGATGGAGATAACATTCCTGTAATTCAAGGTTCCGCGCTTGGAGCGCTCAACGGTGAAGAGAAGTGGGTGAAGACTGTGGAAGAATTGATGGACGCTGTTGATAGCTATATCCCAATCCCTCCACGTATGACTGAGCTTCCATTCTTGATGCCTGTGGAAGACGTATTCTCGATTACTGGTCGTGGTACTGTTGCGACAGGTCGTATTGAGCGTGGTATAGTTAACTCAGGAGAGGGTGTTGATATTTTAGGTATGGGTGCTGAGAACCTCAAATCAACCGTAACTGGTGTTGAGATGTTCCGTAAGATCCTTGACCGTGGTGAAGCCGGTGATAACGTAGGACTATTGTTGCGCGGTATCGATAAAGAAGATATCCGTCGTGGTATGGTAATCTGTAAGCCAGGTTCAGTAAAGCCTCACGCTCATTTCAAAGCAGAGGTCTATGTACTTTCGAAAGAAGAAGGTGGACGTCACACTCCATTCTTTAACAAATATCGTCCTCAGTTTTACTTCCGTACCACGGACGTAACTGGTGAGATCACTCTTCCTGAAGGAGTTGAAATGGTAATGCCAGGTGATAACATCACTATTGATGTGAAGTTGATTAACAAAATTGCGATGGAAAAGGGTCTGCGTTTCGCTATCCGTGAGGGTGGTCGTACGGTAGGTGCCGGTCAAGTGACTGAGATTCTCGACTAAGGATAATAAATACCACAAAAACAAGTGCATTTCTGTATGAAATGCACTTGTTTTTTGTGATAAGATTACTATCTTTGCAGCCCCAAACGTTGGGCAACGAATAGAATTGAGTATAAACGGGTGTAGTTCAAGGGTAGAATAGCGGTCTCCAAAACCGTTGATGGGAGTTCGAATCTCTCCACCCGTGCCAAGCATTAAATCAAAAATGGGAAAGCTTACCTCATTTTTTAAAGCTTCTTGGGAAGAGATAACCCAACACGTGACTTGGCCTCCATTTAACGAGCTTCAGTCCAATACAACATTGGTGTTAGTGGGGTCACTCATCTTTGCCTTTGTGGTAGGGTTGATGGACTTTGTTTTCGAGAATGCACTCAATCTATTTTATCAGACTTTCTAAGACATTCAATTGGATGTTTTAACAACCCAGAACGGCATGACTGGTGTAAATTGGTACGTATTAAGAGCAGTATCGGGTCAGGAGAAGAAAATCAAGACTTATATTGAGAATGAACTCGCCCGACAAAGTCTCAGCGAATACGTTCCGGAGGTATTAATCCCGACGGAAAAAATATATGAAATGCGGAATGGTAAGAAAAGAGTTCGTGAAAAGAATTTCTTCCCCGGCTACATTATAATATCTGCTGATCTTTCGAAAGGAGAGGTGCTTCACTTGATTACAAGTATGCCGGGAGTTATCGGTTTTCTCGGAAATTCCGAAGGTAAGGGTAACTCGAAAGTGCCGGTTGCTTTACGCCAATCAGAGATTAATCGTATTCTGGGGCGGGTAGATGAAGCGGCACAAGAAGAAGAAGCTCCATCAATGTCTTTCATTAAAGGTGAAAGTGTGAAGGTAGTTGATGGCCCTTTCAGTGGCTTTATCGGTGCGGTTGAAGAAGTATTTGACGAGAAGAAAAAACTCAATGTAGTTGTAAAAATATTCGGGCGGAGTACGCCCGTGGAACTCAGTTACGCACAAGTAGAAAAGGAAAGTTGATACCCCTTGCGGGCAGGAGCTTCACCTGCAAGTGAGCCGTCAGGATAAACAACGAACCGAACAAACTCCAAAACAATGGCAAAAGAAATAACCGGATACGTCAAACTCCAAGTGAAGGGTGGCCAGGCTAACCCATCACCTCCTATTGGACCTGCATTGGGTTCTAAGGGTTTGAACATCATGGAGTTTTGCAAACAGTTCAATGGCCGTACCCAAGACAAAATAGGTATGGTTTTGCCGGTAGTCATCACGTACTACAAGGATAAGTCTTTTGATTTTGTCATCAAGACTCCTCCTGCAGCAATTCTGCTCATGGAAGCATCCAAATTGAAGAAAGGTTCGGCTCAGCCAAACCGTGCAAAAGTAGGATCAGTTACTTGGGATCAGGTTCGTCAGATCACTGAAACCAAAATGCCTGACTTAAATTGCTTTACAGTTGATGCGGGAATGAAAATGATAGCTGGTACAGCTCGTAGTATGGGTATTACCGTGTCTGGCAAAGCCCCGTGGGAAGAAAACAACTAAGCGTTTAGAGATACGCCTAAGAAACTTAAGAACATGGGAAAATTGACGAAAAAGAAAAAAGAGGCTCTATCGAAGTTCGACGACACTCAGGTGTACTCGTTCCAGCAGGCTGCCGAAGTTCTCAAAACTATTTCATACACAAAGTTTGATTCCTCTGTGGATATTGACGTCCGTTTGGGTGTTGATCCTCGTAAGGCAGATCAAATGGTGCGTGGTGTAGTGACCCTACCTCACGGTACAGGTAAAGAAGTTCGCGTGCTGGTATTGTGTACCCCTGACAAGGAAGCTGAAGCGACTGAGGCCGGTGCTAATTACGCAGGTCTGGATGAGTACATCCAAAAAATCGAACAAGGTTGGACCGATATTGACGTAATTATTACGATGCCAAGTGTAATGGCTAAGGTAGGTAAGTTGGGTAAAATCCTCGGTCCTCGCGGATTGATGCCAAACCCTAAATCAGGTACAGTAACTACTGACGTTGCAAAAGCTGTCAAGGAAGTCAAAGCGGGTAAGATCGATTTCAAAGTAGATAAGTTTGGAATTATTCATACCAGTATCGGTAAGGTCTCTTTTGGCCCCGAGCAACTTGCACAGAATGCACAGGAGGTTATGAATACACTGGTTCGCCTAAAGCCTTCTTCGGCAAAAGGTACGTATGTGAGAAGCATTTACTTGTCGAGTACGATGAGTCCGAGTGTTTCCATTGACAAAAACACGATTCCAGGCTTATAATTATGACAAGGGAAGAAAAAGCAGTAGTAATTGACGAATTGAGTCAGAAATTCGCAGACACGCCTTACTTCTACATCACAAGTGCATCAGGGATGTCAGTTGATGAAGTTAATCAACTTCGTCGCCTCTGCTTTGAGCGTGGTGTTGAGTACCGTGTGATCAAGAATACTCTGATCAAAAAAGCCCTTGAAACGCTCACAACCGATTACACTCCTTTCGAAGAAAGTGTTTTGAGAGGATTTTCGGGAGTGATGTTTCACCCGGAGTCAGGTAAAGTCCCGGCACAGTTGATCAAAGATTTTCGTAAGAAATCCGGCAAAGATAAACTGAAATTGAAAGGTGCCTCAGTGGATTTGTCCCTATTTATAGGAGCAGACCAACTTGAGATTCTAGTTTCACTCAAATCGAAGCAGGAGCTTTTAGGAGAAGTGATCGGATTGTTGCAATCACCCGCCAAGAATGTTATATCTGCCCTACAAAGTGGTGGAAATAAATTGGCTGGTATCATCAAGACTTTATCCGAGAAAGAATAGTATTTAGTGGTATTATACCTGATCCGGAGTGGCTATCGATCAGGGTTTATCAAGCCGTCAAATAGTTAAAAAATCATTCGTAATCACTTAATCAAAAATAAAAATGGCAGATTTGAAAGCTTTCGCGGAGCAGCTTGTTAACCTAACGGTTAAAGAAGTGAACGAACTTGCTGCAATTCTGAAAGACGAATACGGTATTGAGCCAGCGGCCGCTGGTGCAATAATGGTAGCAGGTCCTGCTGCTGGTGGCGATGACGCTGCTGCAGTTGCTGAGCAGACGTCTTTCGATGTAATTCTTAAATCAGCTGGTGCAAGCAAACTTGCTGTTGTGAAGTTGGTGAAAGACCTTACTGGACTTGGTTTGAAAGAAGCTAAGGAATTAGTAGACAGCTCTCCTAAGGCTCTGAAAGAAGGTATTACTAAGGATGAAGCAGAAGCACTTAAGAAGCAGCTTGAAGAAGCTGGTGCAGAAGTTGAAGTGAAATAATTCACCCACACTACTGAGCCTACATTTAACAGGAATGGGCCTGACAAACGTCAGGTCTTTTCCTGTTTTTCAATAGGTATCAAACTTATTTATGTCAAGTAGTGTTGTATTCGTTGAGTAATTCATTAGTAATGACTTAATAACTAACAAAATATAACTTAATAATCTTCCAGAAAATAGTTGGTTACTTCCCACTTAATTGTCACTATTTTCTTTCCAATGGGATTGCTGATCCGAAACACTTCTTTACTCGTAGAAAGCAAGAAGAGGGATCTGTTGTCCAATAATTCTACGAGGCCTAATTTTGTGGTTTTAAACTAATTAGAGCTTTTGCACGTTAAATTCAAGCATCGGCTTTAGAAATTTTTGTTCTATTAACCCAAAACAACATAGCCTTGGCTACCAAAACAACTTCCAGAAAAAACTTTGCCCGGATCACTCCGATCATTAATTATCCCGACTTTTTGGGTGTACAGGTCCAATCGTTTAGAGATTTTTTTAGCTTGGATACCTCCGTTGAAGACCGCTCAGACGAGGGGCTTTACAAGGTATTTGCTGAAAATTTCCCAATTGCTGATTCAAGAGACAACTTCGTTCTTGAATTCATTGATTATCTGCTCGAACCACCAAAATATTCAATCGATGAGTCGATTGATCGCGGTCTGACGTACGCTGTTCCGTTGAAGGCTAAGCTACGTTTAATATGTAATGATCCTGATCACGAGGAGTTTGAAACTATTGAGCAGGAGGTATTCTTAGGGAATATTCCTTATATGACCGAGCGAGGGTCGTTTGTAATTAATGGTGCTGAACGTGTAATCGTATCGCAATTACACCGTTCTCCGGGAGTGTTCTTCTCAATGAGTAAGCACACTAACGGATCGAAACTTTATTCAGCTCGTATCATTCCTTTTAAAGGATCATGGATCGAATTCTCAACCGACGTCAACAATGTGATGTATGCTTACATCGACCGTAAGAAGAAATTTCCGGTTACAACGTTGTTGCGTGCTATTGGTTTCGGTTCTGATAAAGACATTCTTGACCTGTTTGGACTCTCTGAGGAGATTACAGCCACGCAGACCAACTTAAAAAAAGCTGTTGGACGTCGTTTGGCGGCGAGGGTGCTCCGTACATGGACCGAAGACTTCGTAGATGAGGATACCGGAGAAGTTGTATCGATTCAGCGAAACGAAGTATTATTAGAGCGTGACTCCCTGATTTCTTCTGATGACATTGAAGTGATGATGGAATCTGGTCAGAAATCGATCATCCTGCACAAGGAAGATATGAATGTGGCCGATTACAACATCATATATAATACATTACAGAAGGATAGCTCAAACTCAGACAAAGAAGCGGTCGAGCAAATCTATCGCCAACTCCGTAATGCCGAAGCTCCTGATGAGCAAACAGCCCGCGATGTAATTCAAAGCCTATTTTTCAGCGATAAGCGTTATGATCTTGGTGATGTGGGACGTTACCGCATCAACAAAAAACTTGGATCAGATACGAGCCTTGACGTGCGGGTACTTACCACAGGTGACATCGTTTCCATTGTAAAATACCTTATTGGCCTTATCAATGCGAAGGCGGTAGTCGATGATATCGACCACTTGTCAAATCGTCGGGTACGTACCGTAGGTGAGCAGTTATACGCTCAGTTTGGTGTTGGTCTTGCCCGTATGGCTCGTACTATCAAGGAGCGTATGAACGTTCGTGATAACGAAGACTTCAAGCCCGTTGATCTGATCAATGCTCGTACACTTTCGTCGGTAATTAACTCTTTCTTCGGAACGAACCAATTATCGCAGTTTATGGATCAGACGAACCCGCTAGCAGAAATTACGCACAAGCGTCGTATGTCGGCATTGGGACCTGGTGGTCTGTCGCGTGAGCGTGCCGGCTTTGAGGTTCGTGACGTTCACTACACGCACTATGGTCGTCTGTGTACTATTGAAACCCCCGAAGGCCCGAACATTGGTCTGATTTCTTCCTTGTGTGTTTACGCGAAAGTAAACGGCATGGGCTTCATTGAAACACCTTACCGGGTGATTGATGGAAACGGAAAGCTGACCAACGAGATCATCTACATGACAGCGGAGGAAGAAGATTCCAAGTATATCGCCCAAGCTAATTCCTCGGTCGATGAAAAAGGAAACTTTACCGTTGAGAAAATCAAGACCCGATTTGAGGGTGACTTCCCGATGGTTGATCCGGCTCAGGCATCCTTTATGGATATCGCAGCTAATCAGATTGTATCAGTTGCCGCTTCATTGATTCCCTTCTTGGAACACGATGACGCAAACCGTGCTTTGATGGGATCAAACATGCAGCGACAGGCGGTACCTCTGCTTCGTCCACAGGCACCGATCGTGGGTACCGGATTAGAAAGACGTGTAGCTATGGATTCGCGGGCACTCGTAGTGGCCGAAGGAGACGGAGTAATCGACTATGTAGATGCTAACAAAATCATTGTACGGTATGACCGTACCGATGAGGAGCGCCACGTAAGCTTTGATGACGATTGTATTTCTTATAATCTGGTAAAGTTCCGTCGCACTAACCAAGATACTTGTCTAAACCTTCAACCCATGGTACTAAAAGGCCAGAAGGTAAAGAGAGGGGAGGCATTGTGCCAAGGATATGGTACCGAAGGCGGTGAGCTTGCCTTAGGTCGTAATATGATGGTTGCATTCATGCCTTGGCAGGGATACAACTTTGAGGATGCGATTGTAATTTCTGAGAAAGTAGTACGTGAAGATATTTTCACTTCCATTCACATTGAAGAGTTTGAATTGGAAGTTCGTGATACAAAGCGTGGAGAAGAGGAGTTAACGGCTGAAATTCCAAACGTAAGTGAGGATACAGTTAGAAACCTCGATGAAAACGGTATCATCCGTGTGGGTACGGAAGTAAAAGAAGGAGATATCCTGATTGGTAAGATTACTCCAAAAGGAGAGTCAGACCCTACACCCGAAGAGAAGTTACTTCGTGCTATCTTTGGCGACAAGGCTGGTGACGTGAAGGATGCATCGAAGAAGGCACCACCTTCTATGAAGGGTGTGGTTATTGATACGAAGCTATTCTCTCGCCCAACCAAAGAAGAGCGTGCTAAGCACAAAGATGAGTTGAAGTTACTTATGAAGCGCTATGGACGTGACTTGACGATGATCCGTGACCGGATGATTGATAAGTTGGTTGAGCTGGTAGACGGAAAGCCCAGTCAGGGCGTAAAGCATAAGTTTGGCGATGTATTGGTATCCAAAAGTGTAAAGTTTAATCGTAAGAACGTTTCGGAAAACTTATTCCCTTCTGCTAACCCATACCGCGACGAAAGCCAATACTCCGTACCCGAAGAGGTAAACCTAATCGGAGACGTATTAACTGATTCCTGGACTGACGATGTGGAATTGAACCGTCAGATTTCTCGCTTGGTTCGTAATTACCTCAATGGTCGTAGTGAACTCATGGGTCACTTTAAGCGTGAGCGCTTTGCGCTGGAAGTAGGGGACGAACTACCTGCCGGTATCGTGAAACTAGCGAAAGTGTATATAGCTAAGAAGCGTAAACTGAAAGTAGGGGATAAAATGGCGGGTCGCCACGGAAATAAGGGGGTAGTAGCCCGTATCGTGCGTGATGAAGATATGCCATTCCTTGAAGATGGAACACCGGTGGATATCGTACTGAATCCTCTTGGAGTACCTTCACGTATGAACATTGGGCAGATCTACGAAACCATTCTGGCCTGGGCTGGTTTGAAGATGGGTCGTCGCTACGCAACGCCTATTTTCGACGGAGCAACCGAAGACGAAGTAGCCGCTGAATTGAAGGAAGCAGGTTTGCCAGATTGGGGACGTACTTACCTCTATAATGGTCTTACCGGAGAGCGTTTCGATCAGGCAGTTACCGTGGGTCTTATCTATATGATGAAGCTAGGGCACTTAGTTGACGATAAAATGCACGCTCGTTCGATTGGACCCTACTCGCTCATTACACAGCAGCCATTGGGTGGTAAAGCACAATTTGGTGGTCAGCGTTTTGGAGAGATGGAAGTGTGGGCTCTTGAAGCATTCGGAGCATCTCACATTCTTCAGGAAATCCTGACTGTAAAATCGGATGATGTTGTAGGACGCGCCAAGGCCTATGAGGCAATTGTGAAAGGTGAGAACCTTCCCAAGCCTAACATCCCGGAATCATTTAATGTACTGGTACACGAGCTCCGTGGCTTAGCATTAGAGATTACGTTGGATTAATTGATCAGGAGCAACGAAAATCATGCTATGATTTTCGTTGCTCCATTGAAATATACTATCCAAGACTATTGACTCACAGCAATAAAGATCAACAATATGTCTTTCAAAAAGAACAAAAAACTAAACAGTGATTTTCTTAATATCACCATCAGCTTAGCTTCTCCGGAATCTATTCTTGAAAGCTCTTTTGGTGAGGTGACCCAACCCGAAACGATCAACTACCGGACTTATAAGCCGGAAATGGGTGGTCTGTTTTGCGAGCGTATTTTTGGACCTGTAAAGGACTGGGAATGCCACTGTGGTAAATATAAGCGTATCCGTTACAAAGGAATTATCTGTGACCGTTGCGGGGTGGAAGTTACCGAAAAAAAGGTACGCCGCGAGCGCATGGGCCACATTGAACTGGTAGTTCCGGTAGCGCATATCTGGTACTTCAGAAGCTTACCTAACAAAATTGGTTACCTTCTGGGGCTATCTACCAAGAAACTGGATCAGATTATCTACTACGAGCGGTATGCTGTGGTACAGGCAGGTGTTAAGGCTGAGGATGGTATCAGCTATATGGACTTCCTAACGGAAGATGAGTATCTTGATATCGTGGATAAGCTCCCCCGTGAGAATCAGATGTTGCCGGATATTGATCCTAATAAATTTATTGCCAAGATGGGGGCTGAGGCGTTGGAAATGCTACTCAATCGTATCCAATTGGATGAGCTTTCGTATGAGTTACGTCACCAAGCGGCAACTGATACTTCGCAGCAACGTAAGGCAGAAGCCTTGAAGCGTCTGAAAGTAGTAGAAGCCTTCCGTGATGCTAACACCCGTATTGAGAACCGCCCGGAGTGGATGGTGATCAAAATGGTACCTGTAATTCCACCGGAATTACGCCCATTAGTACCCTTAGATGGTGGACGTTTCGCCACCTCCGACCTGAACGATTTGTATCGCCGCGTTATCATTCGTAATAATCGTTTAAAGCGCCTCATTGAGATCAAAGCCCCTGAGGTAATCTTGCGTAACGAGAAGCGGATGTTGCAGGAAGCGGTGGATTCACTTTTCGACAATAGCCGGAAGGTAAACGCGGTGCGTTCAGAAGGTAACCGTGCTCTTAAATCCCTTTCGGATATGTTGAAAGGAAAGCAGGGACGTTTCCGTCAGAACCTTCTCGGTAAACGGGTTGACTACTCCGGTCGTTCGGTAATTGTTGTAGGACCTGAGCTCAAACTGCACGAGTGCGGTTTGCCTAAAGATATGGCGGCTGAGCTATTCAAGCCGTTTATTATCCGTAAGCTTATTGAAAGAGGAATTGTAAAGACAGTAAAGTCGGCCAAGAAAATTGTTGACCGGAAGGATCCGGTGATCTGGGATATTTTGGAAAACGTATTGAAGGGACATCCTGTGTTGCTCAACCGTGCTCCTACGCTTCACCGACTCGGTATTCAGGCTTTCCAGCCTAAATTGATTGAAGGAAAAGCGATTCAATTGCATCCACTCGTTTGTACTGCATTTAACGCTGACTTTGACGGTGACCAGATGGCTGTTCACGTTCCTTTGGGACAAGAAGCAGTGTTGGAAGCCTCTATGTTGATGTTGTCGTCTCACAATATCCTGAACCCTGCCAACGGGGCACCTATTACGGTACCTTCTCAGGACATGGTATTGGGTCTTTATTACGTAACTAAAGGACGTAGTAACACTCCTGAGTATCCGATAATTGGTGGAGGAATGACATTTTACGGTCCTGATGAGGTCATTATCGCGATCAACGAAGGACGTGTATCAAAGCATGCTGAGATCAAATGTCGTGTACGGGTAAGAAATGATGACGGTACTTTTGCAGAGAAGATCATTGATACGGTAGCGGGTCGTATTCTACTGAATCAGTGTGTACCTAGTGAAGTAGGCTTTATCAACGAATTGTTGACGAAGAAGAAGCTTCAGCAGATCATCGGTCAGGTATTTAAGTTGGCTGGTGTATCGCGGACGGCTCAATTCCTGGATGAAATTAAGGAACTTGGTTTCCAGATGGCATTCAAGGGCGGTCTGTCGATCGGCCTGAGCGACGTAATGGTACCCGTTGAGAAAGAGCAACTAATTGAAGATGCCAAGAAGGATGTAGAAGGTGTTTGGAGTAACTACCTCATGGGTTTGATTACTGAAAACGAGCGCTACAACCAGGTAATTGATATATGGACGCGTGTTAACTCTAAGATCACCGAAACGCTGATGAAGCAACTCGAAGCAGATCAGGGAGGCTTTAATTCCATCTATATGATGATGCACTCGGGAGCCCGTGGTTCTCGTGAGCAGATTCGTCAGTTGGGAGGAATGAGAGGTCTGATGGCGAAGCCTCAGAAAAACCTTGCCGGTGGTGCTGGTGAGATCATTGAAAACCCGATCCTTTCTAACTTTAAAGAAGGACTTGACGTACTCGAGTACTTTATCTCAACCCACGGTGCCCGGAAAGGTCTGGCAGATACGGCTCTGAAGACTGCCGATGCAGGATACCTGACCCGTCGTTTGCACGATGTAGCACAGGACGTGGTAGTCGTAGAGGTAGATTGCGAAACACTCCGGGGTATTCAAACCTCGGCCTTGAAAGACAACGAAGATATCGTAGAACCACTATCCGAGCGTATTCTTGGACGAGTGAGTGTGCTTGATGTATTCGATCCATTGTCAGGAGAGATGATTCTTGAATCAGGTCAGGAAATTACCGAAGAGATTGCCGCTTACATTGATGAAACAAGTATCGAATCGGTTGAAATTCGTTCGGTATTGACTTGTGAAACTCGCAACGGAGTATGTGCGAAGTGCTACGGACGTAGCCTTGCCTCAGCTCGCATGGTTGATATTGGTGAAGCAGTAGGTGTTATTGCCTCTCAGTCAATTGGTGAGCCTGGTACACAGCTTACTCTGCGTACTTTCCACGTAGGAGGTACTGCGTCCAACATCGCCGTAGATGCTAACATCAAGGCTAAGTTTGACGGACTTATCCAGTTTGAAGACCTTCGTCTGGTAGAGTCAACCAATAACAATGGAGATCCGGTAACGGTGGTAATGGGCCGTTCGGGTGAAGTACGTATTGTACACCCCGAGACCAAGCAACTATTGATCGCTAATAACGTACCTTATGGTGCACACCTAACGGTGAAAGAAGGTGATACGGTGATTAAAGGACAGGAAATCTGTACCTGGGATCCTTACCACGCGGTAATTTTGTCAGAATTTGATGGTATCATTGAATTTGATGCGATTGAAGAGGGTATTACGTATCGTGAGGAGTTTGACGATCAGACTGGTTTCCAGGAGGCCGTGATCATCGATACACGTGACAAGGCCAAGAACCCCGCTGTGGTGGTGAAAGGTAAAAGTAAACTTCTGAAAGATCAGACAGAAAAATCCTACAACTTACCCGTGGGAGCTCGTCTGGTAGTGAAGAATGGGGCGAAGGTAAAATCCGGACAACCCGTTGCTAAGATTCCACGTGTGGTTGGAAAGACCCGTGATATTACGGGAGGTCTGCCACGTGTAACCGAGCTGTTCGAGGCACGTAATCCATCGAACCCTGCTACCGTGAGTGAAATTGACGGAGTAGTAAGCTACGGTGGCGTGAAGCGCGGTAACCGTGAAATTCTGATTGAATCAAAAGACGGAGTACTGCGCCGTTACATGGTGACCCTGTCGAAGCACATTCTGGTACAGGACGGTGATTTCGTAAAGGCGGGAGATCCATTGTCAGATGGAGCGATTACACCAGCCGATATTCTTTCGATTAAAGGACCTACTGCAGTGCAGGAATATCTCGTGAATGAAATTCAGGAAGTATACCGCTTGCAGGGTGTGAAGATCAACGATAAGCATATCGAGTGTATCGTTCGTCAGATGATGCAGAAAGTTGAGATTATCGACGCTGGTGATACTAACTTCCTCGAAATGCAACCGGTAGATCGTTGGGTATTCCGTGAGGACAACGATAAGATTCTGAACATGAAGGTAGTTGAAGAAGCCGGAGATTCAGAGACTTTAAAGGCTGGTATGATTATCTCGGTACGTCGCTTGCGGGACGAGAATTCAAGCTTAAAACGTCGTGACCTTAAACTAGTGAAAGCACGTGATGCACAGCCAGCGGTGGGGAAGCCAACCCTGATGGGTATTACTCAGGCATCACTTGGTACCGAAAGCTTTGTATCGGCGGCCTCTTTCCAAGAGACTACGAAAGTACTAAGCGAAGCTGCGGTACGCGGTAAGCGTGACTCACTAAAAGGCCTGAAGGAGAATGTGATCGTTGGTCACCTTATCCCGGCCGGAACAGGTATGCGTAAGTATGTGAATCTGTTGGTAGGTTCAAAAGATGAATTTGATGCCTTGGCTGAGTCCCGCGAAAAAGCGGCACGTAAAAAGCGTGAATTGGCCTAAGGGCAGTTTGATGTATTGATTAAAAAAGCCGACTCCCGAAAGAGTCGGCTTTTTTGTTGGAAAACGTCAACGATGGGGCAGAGCTCCTACAACTGCTCATCGAGCCAGCCGTTTTCGTTTCGCTTACGGATTTTGGTCTTGAATTTCGCTTCTGATAGATGAATGCGCCTGATGCTGGAAGAATCTAGCCCCATTTCTGGATTAATCCAGATCAGCTTATAATGAATGTCCACTCTACATGAATATTTTCAAAAAGAAGAAAAAATGTTGGAAATTTGGGTAACCAAACACCAAACCCAACCTTTAAAGCATGATTAAACGCTTCGACCTAAAAATAGCTGAAATATTTGAAAAGAGTGCTGATTTGGTTTCGTCGAAATGGAACTTGGCGAGGAAGAAGTTATTTTTCGCACTTGTCTTCTCGATAATGGATATTAGAAATGTTTAATTTACGGAAGTTGCCTTGAAAATCAGCCACAAGGTCAGCCCTGAGTCAAACTTGCGTAGGATCCAGTTATTTTTCGCCAGTCACAAAATGAATTTCCGAGCCATTGCCGTCTTGTTGATGGGCTTTGTGGAACAAAAGAAATTCCGAATAAGTATCGACCGTACTAATTGGAAATTCGGTTGTCAAAACATC
>JBDNFP010000251.1:0-17152 GCA_041689775.1 Spirosomataceae bacterium | reverse complement strand
GAGGCCGGAAATGAAAAGTATGACTTTGAGTTTTTGAATCAGCTTGGTTTTTTTGCCGGGTTATCGGTTCCGATGGTACAAAAACTCACCAAACAGACCGGCTCAGTCTTCAATCATTCCTTGGCCGCTCTGCGCCTAAGCCGCAAGGCCAACGGGGTATCCCGGCTCCATGGCGAGGTAGCCCGAAAAATGTGGGGCGACCACAAGGATATTTGTGAAATCACCACTATCACCAATTCCCAGAATAAAGCCTACTGGGTGGATCCGGTTCTGGAAGAGGGACGACAGAATAAAAACTTACCCCTAATTACCTCCCGAAAAAAGGGTTTGAAGCAAGAGCTATTTAAAACGGTGGCCAACCAGTGCGGTAAGCTTTTCGACCCTGATGTACTGACTATTGTGTGGGCACGGCGGTTTGCCGGCTATAAGCGGGCTGACTTACTCATTGAGAATACTGAGCGCTTCGCAAACTTCATGCGAAATAGCAAGTACCCCGTTCAGATAATTTGGGCCGGAAAGCCTTATCCCAAAGACGACGAGGCTATTCAAACGTTTAATCGACTGCACTACCTCAGTCATTATTTCGACAATATGGCCGTATTGAATGGCTATGAGCTGGCACTATCCAAACTACTGAAAGATGGCTCCGATGTTTGGCTTAATACTCCGGTAGTAACCCGCGAAGCCTCGGGTACCAGCGGTATGACAGCCGCCATGAACGCTTCCATCAACTGCTCTACCTTCGATGGCTGGATTTGTGAGTTCGGGCGCGATGAAGAGAACTCTTTCCTCATTCCGATTGCGGAAGGTGAAGAGGTTGATCAGCAGGATAGAGATAGTCTGTTTTCGATGCTGGAAAACAAAATACTACCCATGTACTACGAAAAGCCCAAGAAATGGCAGCAAATCATGCTCACCAGTATGAATGACGTAGGCGAGTACTTTGATTCGGACCGAATGGCGCGGGAGTACTACGAAAAACTGTACAATTAGGGCCATTTGTCGGCAAATACCGCCTCGTAGTGAGCCGAAGGTTCCAGAATCCCACCGCTTTGCTCGTAGAAGGTTTGGTCCGTTTTGTACACTCCCGCGTGGGTTTGGGTCCAGCTGGCATCCGCTTTGGGGTGGTAGCTCATGAGTTTATCCCAGTTTTTAAAGTACTGATGCCCGTTTGTTTCCTGTAAGCCAATGCTCATACCGGGAAACGGTGGAAGCCGGGCCGCTATACTTTTGTTCCAATCTACCAAAATCGGGTTTACCGTCAGATCGGCGCAGAAGCAAGGTATTTTCTTTTCGTAGGCCAGCTGGGTAATCTTCATGGTCATGCTTAGGGTTTTGGCAATCGCTTTTACCGCGATGGCACTGTACCCCTGCTCAATCCGGCGAGCCGCGTCCTCCACGGTATGAGCGCTTTCGTCGGCCGCTACCCGTACGCCAAGATCACCTACGTAGGTCTCATTGTTTTCCTCAAAGGGTTCTTCAATCACCGCAATCTGGTCAAAGGCTCCGATTTTTTGGGCGTGATCCAGAAATTTCATCAGGGTTTCTTTTTTCTCGTAACGACCGTTGGCGTCGAAGTAGTACGGAATTTTCCCGCTCTTGGTATAGGGCGTTTCGTAATGACCAATAGCCTTATGTATAGCCGTCAGAAAGGCAATATCTTTTTCAATCATCTCGGTCTGAGTACCCGCCGAGCCCGTTTTAAGCTTCATAATAAAGTACCCTTCGTCGGCGGCTTCCTTAATCCGCTCCGCGCTGGTACCTACGCTGAACGATGGAATACTCGCTACCTTCTCGTGGCGATACGACAAGCCCGGACGGTAGGCGGCCGGGATCAGATCGTCAAATTTACTGAGGTCGTTTTCGTGGGCGTACAATAGCCAGGCAGCATTGTCGACGCATACCAGGGCATTGAGCGCAAAGGTTGTACGGAGATCGGGATTGCCCGTAATTTTCTTACCATAGGCCAGCACTTCCGGCAGTAAATCATCCACGAGCTGTACCGGATTAGTGAATGTTTGTCCTTTCATGAGCTGTAAGGCATATTCACTCATGGCGTACATCAAAGCATTACCGGCTGTTTCGGAGTGAGCGGCAAACACTTTGGAATCTGACCAAAGTACTCCCTGCGTGGCTTGTCCGATTTTGTGCACGCCCGAATCGGCTTGCAACCACGCCAGCGTCTGCCAGCTTTCCGTAATGGCGCTACCCTTAAAGCGGTAAGGATTCAGTGGTTCGCGTTCAAAATTAGAGCTTACGTTTTTGATGCGAATAATCTTCTCCTTTGGGCTCGCCTTCGAGGGATGGCTCAGCAAGCTCACGCCTACCAAAGCGCTGGTACTATATTGGATAAATTCCCGACGATTTAAAAATTTCATGAGGCTTGTTTTTTAGCTCAAAGAACGCGGAGTTATCACGCAAAGAACACAAAGATCCTCCGCGTACTTTGCAAAAACTTTGCACACTCTGCGGTTATAGTCTTTGTGTGGTAGTAAGACGAAAGCCTGTCCTGTTTACCCTATTATTAAAGCTAGCTACCAGATCTTTTTCAGGGATACCAATGAACAAATTGCTCCTAAGACTGTGTTAAATGAACACTTCACCCAAACTACTCACCCCATGGCAATACCCTCCAAAGACTCCCCGATGTACGAACTAATGCAGCACTACGCCCAACCAGGTAGTGTGGTCTGGATTGGGTTACGTACGGCTTCCCGCCAACCCATGAAAGAAGTAGAAGAAGCATACGCACACCTGGGTACTGGTCTGGAAGGCGATCGTTACAAAGGAAAGCCCGAAAGTAAGCGGCAGATAACGTTGATTCAGGCGGAGCATTTGGCTGCGGTTGGGTCGTACCTTGGAACGGGTACCATTGACCCGTTACTCACTCGCCGAAATATTGTGGTAAACGGGATAAACCTTTTGGCCTTGAAGGACAAACGCTTCCGGATTGGAGATGCTGAACTTGAATATACGGGTGAGTGCCATCCTTGCAGTCGGATGGAAGAAAACCTCGGGTACGGGGGCTACAATGCCATGCGGCAGCACGGTGGTATTACCGCCCGGGTGATCACAGAAGGGAAAGTTCGGATTGGAGATTCAATAGTCGTAGTGTAGGTAATTAACCAGAATATAGCTAAAAAAAAACACCTGCCAGATTTTGAAACCTGGCAGGTGGTACTCCGTTAAGAAATAAATCACTTCGCAGTCTGCGCGATATCTTGTTTAACTACCTTCATGACACCCTTCATCAGGCGCCAGTGGCCCGGAAAGGTACATACGTAGGGGTATTCACCAGCCGCAGGGGCTGTAAATTTTAGGCGGTAGGTCTGGTCAGGATTAACAAGCGGCGTTGCGGCAATAATTTGCGGAATGTCCGGCACATAATTCTTCTCGGCACCATCTTTGGCCGTAATCATCTTATCGGCCGCCGCTCCGATAATTTCCATCGTTTTAGGCTTACCAACCACCAGATTATGTTGCATGGCGTCGGGGTTTTCAAAAACGATTACCACAGTCTTGCCGACCACTACCGTAAACTCCGTTTTATCATATTTCATTGCTTCCCGGATCGCTTTGATCGTTATAACCTGTACTTCGGGGTCTTCCATCTCCATATCCTTGATTCCGAAAGATTCCATGAAAGCAGTCATTTTTTTCGACAGGTCGGTGGATATATCTTTGTTTAAGCTAACCAAAAACTCTTGCACGGCAGGCGTAGCTTTTTCGTTTCTTTTGGTATTCCAACCACCAAGAACTCCCTTCGTTACGGCAAATTTTCCATCGGCGTCCAGCTTCTGGGAAGTTTTCAATAAGTCCAGAACTTCATCGGCCGTAGCATAGGAAGCAAAACCACGTGAGGCGCGCTCCATCGCAAAATCCGACATACTCTGCGGACGCTTTACCTCAAATGTCTTGCTGATTACGTTATTGCGCTCATTGGCCTCCTCCACTACATTATCCTGATCAATGGTCGCCGTAATATTCACCTTGCCAGCCTGTTCGGCCATGAAGCCAAAACCAGCATTCCATGGGCCATTATTACCTTCCGAAAGCATGATAGTTTCACCGGGAGCAATACCCTTGTTTAGTTTACGGCTGATATAGTTTATATCCAATCCACTACCCCGGACCGAGACGGTAACTACCGGCACCTTTTCCTGCGGAATGGTAACGGTTCCCATGTTGGTAATGTGCAACGTAATACGGGCGTATTCGCGAACGTAAGGACTCGTCGGATTTACAGTTACGTTTGAAATCACTAAATCCGGCTTTCCTTCCACCAGCTGCTTTTCCGTCGCCATGGGCTGCAAATGATCCATACCGGCGTGATCCATGATTGCCATTTTTGCTGGTACCGAGGTATTCGTACCCGCCGAAGCAACGCGCTTAGCAAGGTATTTCTCCCGAATCGCTCCGTTGTGTGCGTTCATTACCACCGCAAAAGCATCGGGCAGCCAACGGTCATCGGCTTCCTTATACTCGTCAATCCGGGCCAATACAGCATTTTCTACGGCCGGACTAAGGGGTATATCTGTAAAGGCAAGCAGCGAATTGAGCACAACCAATGGCTCAGTATCGTGAAGCGCGTCTACCTGCAACAAAGCCTCGGCTGTTTTGGCCGTTTTAGGTAGTACCTGCACGGCCGTCTTACGAACAGCGGCACTAGGGTGGCGCAATGCTCCCGTGGCAGCTTCCAACACCTGATCGTCCGTGATTGCACCCAGCCCATGAAGGGTCCAAAGGGCATGTATCGCCGCAGTATTAAGACCTACTTCGTCTACCGAAGTATTTTTTACGAGGGCAACCAACTGAGGCACCACATCTTTCCCTTCACGCTCAACCAGCAAGCGTTGAGCATGCATACGCCATAGCATATTGGTATTTTTAAGGGTAGCAACCAACTCCTCCGGCCGATCTTTACTTAAAGCGATTGGGGTATAAGCCGGTGCATTTTTCCAACCAATGCGGTACAATCGTCCGTGGGTAAAGTCCCGTAAGTCGGTATCGTAGGCATTACCTTTGCCGTTGTCAAAACCCCGGGGAGTAGGATTATGTTGGATAATATAACTGTACCAGTCAGCCACCCAAACAGCCCCATCCGGCCCAACCTCGGCAAACACAGGAGATACCCATTCGTCTGCGCCGGCCAAAAGATTAAATGCTTCCGAATCTTGGAAATCAGTACCTTGTTTCACCATATTATTCTGGTGAAGTACGTGACCGGTGGGTTCGGATACAAAGGCAATGCTGTTCCAGTATTTCTTAGGAAAAGCCCGGGCCGTATAAAAGTTATGACCGGCGGCGGCAGTAAAGCCGCCAAACACATCTACCTGCCGTACCTTGGCCGTGATGGGCTTCATATCTTTGTGGGTGTCGGTTCCACGCCCGCCATTGTCTACTTTACTTTCGCCAAAGTAACGGTTCGGGATGGCCATGTACCAACCGTGCGAGTTATTCGCCGTTGAGCCAAACAAATCACCCGCTTCGTTAAATCCAAGTCCCCAAGTATTGTTGGAGGTCTTAGTCATGATCTCCATATCAGAGCCATCCGGACGGAAACGAAATAATGCCTGCCCAAAGTTTAGGCTATCCTTATCGCCAAATTTTCCTTTGAAACCTGAGTACCCTACTGCTCCATATACCCAGTTATCAAATCCATAGTGTAGGTTGGATGGTCCAGCGTGGGTGTCAAAGGTACCAAAGCCTGAAAATAGAATTTTCTTTACATCCGCTTTATCATCCCCGTCGGTATCCTGCAAAAACAGCATGTGCGGGGCCTGAGAAACGACAAGTCCGCCGTTGGCAAACGCCATTCCGGTCGGAATACTCAACCCTTCGGCAAAACGAGTAAATTTATCCGCTTTACCGTCCTTGTTGGTATCCTCACAAATCAGAATATAATCACTACCTCCTGTTTGCTTACGCTCATTAGGGTAATCTTTCGTAATCAGTACATATAACCTACCGCGCTCGTCCCAGCTTAGGGCAATTGGGTGCATCACATCGGGTTCGTGGGCGAATACATCGAGCGTGAAATCTACCGGGATCTGAATGTGCTTCACGGACTCCTCCGGTGATAAAGGTAGCTGTTGCAATTGCTGGCCTGGGCGTTGCTCGTAGTTGGGTAATTTCGCTTCACGGTACGCCAGAGGCTGAGGGTTCAGGGCGGCATGAGCCTTCCGGGTATCTTCATTCACAACCCAAAGAATTCCGTTTTCAAGCAACTTATGAAATTCAGGTTTCGACCAGGTCCGTTCGTCATGCCCGTAGGCGGTATAAAACACTCTCCCTTTGCCATGAGTACGTACCCAGGTATAGGGCTCGGTGGTTTTACCGGGCTTATCCTTAGCCTGATCCGCTTGGATAACACGTTCCGTCAAAATGATATTATCCGGTTGTAGTTTTTCGTGGAGGTACGTTTCATCCCACGTATTAAAGGTATTGACTCCCGCCATCACCGGGTGCTCCGGCTTGGTCCATACCGGTTGAATAGTATCCATAGTATGACGCCAAAACTGACCACCGATAAGCTTCACCACTTCCGGGTTATTTCGGAAACAGTAAGAAGCACAGTGAATAGGAAGGAAGCCTTTTCCTTGGGCCACAAAGTCAAGGAGGGCATTGGCCTGGGAAGGCGCAATGGAGTCCCAGTTGGCGTACAACATCAGAGCATCATACTTTCCCAGGGTCCCTGGGTTCAAGTCGGTGATCTTATCTGTGTAAGTAAAATTAATACCCTTGCTACCCAAAGCTTCCATGATCTCCGGAACCCGATCGATGGGTCGGTGATGACCATTATCACCTAAAAAAAGTACTTCCAGACGACGTGGAGTTACCGTTTCTACGCTGGCGGTTTGTGTCAAGCTGGAAGTCCGGGAACAAGCCCAGAACAACGTGATTCCCAAAATCCAAAGCCCAATGCGTTTCATATGTATTTGTTTTATAGGGTTGTATTATTTGTATTCTAGTAAGCGGGTTTGCGTTTTAACGAGAACTACTATTTGGTTTGCGCTTTATTATCTGGTTTGCGCTTGCAATGCGAACTCCGTCAAAAAACGCTGGTTTGCGTTTACAACGCGAACCTCGAAGACGGGCGTTTATAACGCCCATAAGTACTCTTCAAAAAACTAAATCAACTCTACCTTCACCAATCCTTTCCTACCCGAATAATCTCTGGCACTACTGTAAAGATACTCCTCGGGATTTTCTACAATTCCTTGTCGAACAGGGTTATCATGCAGATAGTATAATCGCTGTAAGAGAAAGGTTTGGTTTTCTAGTAGTACCGGATGATTTCCATCCTGCCATACTTTAAAATTCTCGGCTCGCTTGGTTATATAGGCTTCAAAACCAAATTTATCCAAGAGAAACTCTTTACGGCTTTCGTAAGTAGTTTGAATAATTGCAACGCAAGCTTTTGAGGTAAAATTTTTAAAATCCCGTAGAAATCCACTCATTGTATGGGGCTTCTCAACGTATGCTATCAGGTGGAGATGATTGGTCATTAACACCCATCCGTACAGCATTAGTCCCTTTTGACTGACACAATAGTTCAAAGAATCTACCACTGTATCCTTGTGCTCCTTCCGTGTGAATAAATCAATCCAATGAACTACCGTCATTGTCAGGAAGTAGGTTGCTTCCTGATCGTTTATGATGTAGCGGCCCCTCATTTGATTTATTTTGGATGTATTTTGCGTCACAAACGCGCCTCTCATGCGTTCGCGCTAAAAGCGAACGAGCTTACTGCTGGTTTGCGTCTTCGACGCGAACCTCGGAAGTGGGCGTTTGTAACACCCCTCCTGTTATGTATTGCGCATTACAAACGCGCTTCTCATGCGTTTCGCGCTAAAAGCGCAAACGAGCGTACCGCTGGTTTGCAACGCCCCTCCTCTCAACTATTCTTAAAGTCCGGTACCTGAATCAGCTTGCCACCTTGCATAGCAGACTCATGCGCCAGAATACCAACACTAGTCCAGTTGGCCGATTGCCATGCATTGGGGAATGGGTCACGGTCTTCAATTAATGCCGAAATAAACTCATGGGCTAGGTGCGGATGCGAGCCACCGTGGCCTCCTCCCTGCACAAAAGATAGGTGAGTCTTTTCGCCCGCATCATATACTCCTCTTCCCGTAAAAGATTGAATTTCTTCGGGTAGTAAATGGGCGTAATCCGGGGTTTTTACCCGCTCCGGAATATCATGTTCAGGTTTTTTGGCTGTATGGATCACTGGATCCTCCCCCTCAATCAGTGGCCACTCAAATGATTTTTTACTACCATATACTTCGAAACTTTCGCGGTATTGGCGCGCGGTATCAAACAAAGAACGGTACACGTAGGCCGACAGATCACTATCCTTAAACTTAATGTGCGCCGACTCCACCGCAAAAGGTGAATTATGAATCTTGACCAGATCTTCACTAATCCTGCCCGATCCGAAGCAAGAAACATACTCGGCTTCCAGGCGAAGCAAACCAGCCACCGGCCCAACACAGTGGGTAGCGTAATGCATAGGAGGTAACCCCGGCCAGTAATCGGGCCAACCTTCCATTTCTTGCTGATGGCTGGCTTTCAGAAACTGCACTTTGCCCAGTTCTCCTTTTTCATACATTTCCTTTACAAATAGAAACTCCCGGGCGTACACCACCGTTTCCATCATCATATATTTTAGCCCCGTTTCCTTACACACATTCACAATCTCCGTGCAGTCCTCTACGGAAGTAGCCATCGGTACGGTACAAGCCACATGCTTACCGGCTCGCAACGCTTTCAAGGTTTGCTCGGCGTGATTGGGAATGGGTGAATTAATGTGCACTGCATCGACATTCGGGTCGGCCAGTAAGTCGTCATAGCTTTTATAACGTACCTCTACACCGAACTCATCGCCCACGGCATTCAGCTTTGACTCGGTGCGCTGACAAATAGCGTACATATTTGCCTGTGGATGGCGCTGATAAATTGGAATAAATTCAGCCCCAAAGCCTAATCCTACGATTGCTATGTTGATTTGTTTCATTTTTAGCTGTTAAGTTTTTAGGTAAAAAGCCCTTAGACCAGTAGTAGTATAGTCTCTTGTTTAGTCAATGATAGTGTGCAGGAAGTCTGAGTTGATTTTTGGCTGTTTCCTTCAAAACATTCTACTACCTCATTACTTAATTACTGACCACCTGATGAACATTTTGCTTAATAAAGGCTAAACCATCACGCATCAGCTGCTCTTCGGAATCAAACATCTGGCGCCAAATATTGGCGGCGGGGAGTTTCGGGCTAAACGCCTCAATACTCAACCAACCATCATACTTTATATCGTTGATCGCCTGAAAAACGCCCGGCCAGTCAACATTACCCTTCCCAGGAGTAGAACGATCATTTTCGGATAACTGAATAAACGAAATTCGATCCCCCATATTCCGTATGCAATCGCCCGTATTTTTTTCTTCAATATTGGCGTGAAAAGTGTCGAACATGATCCGGCAAGCGGGATGATTTACTTCGTCCACAAATTGAGTCAAATCATCGCCACAGCTCGTGAGGTAAGTTTCAAAGCGATTGAGGTATTCAAGGCCAAGACCTATACCTTGGTCCTCAGCGTATTCTGCAAGTTGGTAAATTCCATCTACCCCCCATTTCCACTCTTCTCTGGTAGCCGCTTTACCCGTAAACACCCCCAAGGCAGCGTTAAATGGTCCCATGAGCTGGGTAGCGCCAAGTACGACGGCACAATCAACGCTGCGTTTCAAATTTTCAAGCGCAAGGGCCCGGACAGCCTTATCCGGACTAATTAGATTGGTGTCTACGCCACAAAAAGTATCTGCTTCGCGGTGCAACCCTAATTCGTCGAGCTTCTTCCGCCACCCATGCCAAGCGTTGGGGTCAGGATTAAAAACGGGGACTTCTACCCCTTCAAAACCGATCTCCTGAATGAGGTCAAGAACCGGAAAAAGACTTTCGTCTACCTGGGTTCCCCACAAGAGAAGATTCATACTAAATTTCATTGTTTTGGAAGGTTTAGGAATCAGAGTACAATTTTACTTAAAAAAAATACCAAATTCTTTTCAACAATTGATTAGTTATGACTCTATTTTGACTTTATTAATCCAAAACAAGCTATTTTTTGAGCAATTTTAAGCCAAAATGAAACCTGCCCTCCTAAAAAATATAGAAAGCCATACCGGATCTTTAACGATTCAGGAGCTAGATGAACCCCACTTTGACCCTAATTGGCATTTCCATCCTCATTATCAACTTTTTACAGTGTTAGAGGGCACCGGTACCCGGCTCATTGGTGATTCAATCCGGAATTTTGAGCCCGGGGATACCGTTTTTCTAGGTCCGGACGTCCCACATTTATGGAGAAATGATGATGAGTACTTCAAGAAAGAAAGTGCTCTGAAAACTCACGGAATTGTGCTTTACTTTCAAAAGGATTTTCTGGGGGAGGAGTTTCTGGGCAAACCAGAAATGAAGCCTATTCAGCAACTCTTCATTGAGTCCAGGAGGGGCATTGTTTATTCAGGTAGCACCCAGGAAATTATACGAAATGAATTACGGAGACTACTCAGAAGCGACGGCTTTGAACGCATCCTTTGTACGCTGGAACTCCTCAATATTTTGGCTCGCAGCACCGATAGTCAGCCAGTTACCAGCTTTCATTATGTCAATACCTATAAAGTATCCGAGACCGAACGTATGCAAAAAATACATAATTACGTCTTACAGCATTTTAAAAACGAAATCAGGTTAGGACAAGCTGCCTCTTTGGCCGGTATGAGTGAAGCTGCCTTTTGCCGGTATTTCAAAACCCGAGCCAATAAAACATTTACCGACTTCGTCAGTGAAATTCGCATTGGATATGCCTGTAAATCACTGATCGAAACTTCTTATACAATATCCCAGATTGCGTACGAAAGTGGATTTGACACTTTGTCCAATTTTAACCGGAATTTTAAGAAAATAACAACGCAGACTCCCCGCGAATACCGAGTGGCCTACCAAACAGCCGTTTAACCACCCAAAAAAAGGAAGAGGATCGAATATAAATCCGATCCTCTTCTTCCACAGTGCGTACATATATTAGAAAACTTTGTTACACATGGCTCTATGAGCTTTTTCCTTGATTCAGTCTCCTGTTTAACAGCTAAAACACCGTCGAAATTTGCATTGTATTACCTTAAATGACCTTCTTAGGGTGAGACAATAGTTATACATAACCATGAATATAATCTAACAATATTCGGATGCAACTTAGTTACAGGTTGTTTGTCAACAATGTTTCCAAAGTCTTATCTTTTATTTAAAAATATATATACCCCCTCGGTTTTGACGATCTTTAAAAAAAAATTACCAACTAATCGTCAAGTTTAATTTCTGGTATCTCCATGCTCTTAATCCGTTGGAAAGGTAGAGTAGCCTACCAATTGACTTTATAAAAAAACACCTTCATTAGGCTAGAATAATAACTTGATCCAATACCAGCCAGAATACCCCATACGATGGAAAATAACTACAAACGAAGAACTTTCATAAAAGCCGCGACCCTGACCGGGATAGGCATCACTCTTGGGTCCATACCCACAACAGCAAAACAAGCCACAAAACGAGTCGGCATTATTGGGTTGGATACTTCCCATAGCGTAGCATTTACCAAAGTACTGAATGCCAGTGAGCCTGATGCTGCCTACAAAGGCTACCGGGTAGTAGCTGCGTATCCGCAAGGTAGTCGGGATATCGAGTCAAGTACCAAGCGTGTTCCCGGCTATATAGAGGAAATAAAAAAACAGGGCGTTGTCATTGTAGATTCCATTAAGGATCTTTTAAAACAGGTGGATGTGGTACTACTTGAAACCAACGACGGGCGCAGGCACCTCGAACAGGCACTGGAAGTATTTAAAGCAGGCAAGCGGGTCTTCATTGATAAACCCATTGCGGCATCCTTAGCCGATACCTTGGCTATTTTTAATGCATCCAAAAAATACGGAGTACCCACTTTTTCAGCCTCTTCACTCCGTTATATTAAGGGGCTAGAAAAGCTTGATAAAAGTAGTGTGGTAGGAGCAGATACATTTAGCCCGGCTACCATCGAACAAACCCACCCAGATTTATTCTGGTACGGCGTACACGGTGTGGAAACACTATATACGGTCATGGGCACCGGCTGCAAGAGTGTGAAGCGTACCCATACCGATCAGACAGATGTTGTAGTAGGCACTTGGGCCGACGGCCGCATTGGTACATTTAGGGGTACGCGATCCGGGAAACATGAGTACGGGGGAACAGTCTATACCTTGAACGGAAATGTCACTCTTGGACCCTATGGAGGGTACGAACCATTGTTGAAAGAGATTATTCAATTCTTTGAAACCGGCATTCCGCCGGTTTCACCTGAGGAAACCATCGAGATCTTTGCTTTCATGGAAGCCGCCGACGAAAGTAAAAGACGGGGAGGTGTCGAAGTCGCCCTGGAAAGCGTACTAAAAAAAGCCCGCTAGGATTCTGATGCCCTAACGCTACCCTTCCAATTTCAAAACTTACTAAACCTAACCCTATATACTACTATGAAGCCTATTTCTGAATCTCGTCGTGACTTTATTAAGAAAACCCTAACGGGTACCGCAGCCCTATCTATTGGGGGCATCCTACCAGGATTTAGCCCAAAAAGCTACGCCCGCGTAGTGGGAGCAAATGACCGGGTATTGGTAGGGGTCATGGGGGTCAATAGCCGGGGATTCGCCTTGGCATCCAACTATGCCGTGCAACCAAACTTTGAGGTGATCTCCATTTCTGACGTAGACTCCCGGGCAGCAGATAAATGCATCAAGGCTGTGGGCGACCTACAAACCAGAAAGCCAAAGGCCGAACCCGATTTCAGGAAGTCTTTGGAAAACAAAAACATGGACGCTCTAATTATTGCCGCGCCTGACCATTGGCATGCTCCGGCTGCCATACTTGCTTCCAAGGCCGGAAAGCATGTATACCTCGAAAAACCGTGTAGTCATAACCCGCATGAGGGTGAGCTCTTGGTAGCCGTGGCGAAGAAGTATAAAAACGTAATTCAGATGGGAAACCAACGACGCTCCTGGCCCAACGTAGCGGCAGGAATAGCCGAAGTACACGGCGGTACCATTGGCCGTCCCTACTTTGTAAAGGGTTGGTATACCAATAACCGGGCTTCCATTGGAACCGGACAAACCACGGCTGTGCCTGCCTGGCTCGATTACGACTTGTGGCAAGGACCCGCCCCCCGCAAATCCTACAAGGATAACGTAATCCACTACAACTGGCACTGGTTTTGGCACTGGGGAACGGGCGAGGCGCTTAACAATGGTACACACATGGTAGACCTGATGCGCTGGGGACTCGGTGTAGAATACCCCACGAAGGTAACATCCGTGGGAGGCCGCTACCGCTACCAGGACGATTGGGAAACCCCCGACACGCAAGTAATCTCCATGGAGTTTGCCAATAACACGGCTCTAACCTGGGAAGGCCGCAGCTGTAATGGCCGTACCGTAGAGGGAAACAGTGTAGGCGTCATATTCTACGGAGATAAAGGCTCAATCCTGATCGAAAGTGGTAACTCTTATAAAATATTTGATCTGGACGACAAACTTATCAAAGACGTAAAGAATGATCTGGTGATTGATCCCCGCAACAAAATGAATCCTTCGCAGGCCCTTGACGCTTTCCATTTTCAAAACTTTTACGATGGTATCACCAAAGGAACTGAACTCAAATCGGATATTGTAGGTGGACACCAAAGCACATTGCTGTGTCAGTTAGGAAACATTGCGCAACGCTCCGGTAGTACCTTATACATTGACCCCAGCAATGGTCATATCAAAAACAACCCCGAAGCAATGAAGTACTGGAAACGGGAGTACCAGAAAGGATGGGCACCAACCATATAGGCTTTCACATTTTGGCAATTTTTGACTTTTAAACAACTTCTACTCCCAATACATGAAAAATGTACCCGTGACTACGGAAACTACCCGCCGCTCAGATCGCATACGTACCAATCAAAAAGTGGATGTCAGCTCACTCAGTAAGCGCGACACCATTATTTCGATTCTGATTATTGGCGTACTTTTTTTCATATTCGGCTTTGTATCCTGGATCAACGCAATCCTAATACCCTATTTCAAAATAGCCTGTGAACTCACTAGCTTCCAAGCTTATCTGGTAGCCTTTGCCTTCTATATATCCTATTTTATCATGTCAGTACCGGCCGCCTACTTACTCAAAGTAGCTGGGTTTAAAAAAGGCATGATGATAGGGTTCTGGTGCATGGCGTTGGGGGCTTTCATTTTTGTTCCGGCTGCCTATTCGCGCACCTATGAGGTATTTTTGCTCGGGCTATTTACCATTGGGATAGGTTTGGCTATTCTGCAAACTGCCGCCAACCCATATATCACCATTCTGGGCCCGAAAGAGAGAGCAGCGCAGCGAATCAGTATTATGGGTATTTGCAACAAAGCGGCCGGTATACTGGCACCACTCTTGTTTGCCGCCGTGATCCTGAGACCAACCGATACCGATTTATTCGCTCAACTTTCGGCTATGGGAGAAACCGAACGCGGAGCAGCCCTTGATGAACTGATTCGTCGGGTTATTATGCCTTACGCTACCGTAGGTACGGTACTATTTATCCTGGGTATTCTGGTGTACTACTCTCCCCTACCCGAGCTTAATACCGAAGAGGAAAGTCCTGAATTGGCCATCGTGAATGCGGGCAAAAACAGTATTTTTAAATTCCCTCACCTAATTTTGGGGGCAGTGGCCATATTTCTGCACGTAGGTACGCAGGTTATCGCCATTGATACAATCATCGGCTACGCCAATTCCATGGGTATAGGTCTGCTCGAAGCAAAAGTATTCCCTTCCTATACCTTATTCCTGACAATTTGTGGATACTTAATAGGGATAGTACTAATACCAAAAGTGATCCGGCAGGTTAATGCACTCAGAATATGTACCTTACTGGGTACGGCCTTCACCCTCCTCATTATTTACACGAGTGGTGACGTGACTTTCCTCGGCCATACGGCCGATATTTCTATCTGGTTTATTGTACTTCTTGGGTTAGCTAACTCTCTTGTGTGGGCGGGTATATGGCCGCTTGCTCTTGATGATCTCGGCAGATTTACCAAACTCGGGGCTTCTATCCTGATTATGGGACTCTGTGGAAACGCCTTAATGCCTTTGGTCTATGGGTACTTTGCCGACTTATACAACGTCAAAGCAGCCTATTGGATACTTATTCCGTGTTATATGTACCTAATGTATTACGCCTTTTACGGACACCTGGTACGGCGGTGGAGTCTTAGCTAATTCTGAATAGAAATAAAATCTCTTACCACAGAATCGTAGTAAGGTGAGTCAGTAGCGATCAATTCATAACTATCAAAATAAACGTACGATTACCCTCATGCCATTCAACCCCATTATCTGTAAAGACAACAAAGAACTCGGCCTAAAATCCGGAGATCTTGCTGCATCAATCATTAAAAAAGCCATTGCCGAGAAAGGCCAGGCTAATATTATTCTGGCCACAGGTACGAGTCAATTTGAAACATTACAGCAGCTCCTCACCCATACCGATATTGATTGGGGTAAAGTAGTGATGTTTCATTTAGACGAGTACATCGGACTACCCATAACAGCACCCGCAAGCTTTCGTAAGTACCTCAAAGAACGATTTATTGAGAAAGTACCCACTCTTAAATCCTATTACCTTATCGATGGTGAGGCAGATCCTAATGAGGAATGCGCCCGACTGGGATCCCTCATCAGGCAGTACCCCATTGATATGGCGCAGGTAGGCATTGGAGAAAACGGCCACTTGGCATTCAACGATCCTCCTGCCGATTTTGACACCGAAGCCCCTTATATCGTAGTAGAGCTGGATGAAGCCTGTCGTCGACAGCAATTCAACGAAGGGTGGTTTACTACCATGGAGGATGTACCCAAACAGGCCATTAGTATGTCGATCCGGCAGATTCTTAAATCCGAGGCCATTCTATGCTCCGTACCCGACGAGCGTAAGGCTCGGGCGGTAAAAGACTGTATAGAATTACCTTTAAGTAATCTGTACCCGGCGGGGATTTTACGTACCCATCCGAATTGCACCCTATATCTCGATGAGGCTTCGGCCTCTCTACTTACTAAAAAACAATAATGCAAAAACCCCTAAAAATCAGCAACGGGACAATTCTTACCCCTTACCGTATCATTCGAAACGGGACCATAGGGATCGTGGACGGAAAAATCGTTGGGGTTTCAGAAAGGGATATTGATCTACCCGATGCCCTGGAAATAGATGCGGCGGGGCGTTACGTAGCGCCGGGATTCATTGATTTGCATATTCACGGTGGTGGTGGCCATGACTTCATGGACGGCAGCGTAGAGGCCTTCCTTAAAATTGCCGAAACGCACGCCCAGTTTGGTACTACCGCAATGGTACCTACCACGCTGACCAGTACAATGGACGCGCTGTACGCTACCTTAGATAACTACGAGTCAGCCAACGAGAGCAATACGAATGGAGCAGCATTTCTCGGCATGCACCTGGAAGGCCCCTACTTTGCCCAAAGCCAACGAGGTGCGCAGGACCCCCGCTACATCCGTGATCCCGATCCGGCCGAATACGAAGCAATCCTGGCGCACTCCAAGTCTATTGTCCGTTGGTCTGCTGCACCAGAGCTACCCGGCGCCCTTGAATTTGGCCGACGACTTCGGTCAAAAGGCATCCTAGCCGCCGTGGCTCACACCGAAGCTATTCACGAAGATGTCGTACTAGCCTCCGAAAATGGGTACAGCCTCATGACGCATTTGTATTCGGCCATGCTGGGGGTTACACGACGCAATGCCTTCCGCTACGCCGGAGCCGTAGAAAGCGCCTTTCTTCTCGACGAAATGGATGTAGAGATCATCGCGGACGGGGTACATTTACCCCCTCCGCTTCTTAAATTAGTCTATAAGATTAAAGGCCCGGACCGCATCGCTCTCATCACTGATGCTATGCGAGCCGCCTCGCTTCCACCCGGCAACAGCATTCTCGGTCCTCTACACAACGGCTTGCCGGTCTTAGTCGAAGATGGGGTCGCTAAGTTACCCGACCGTAGCTCTTTTGCCGGTAGCGTAGCCACGG
>JBDNFP010000250.1:0-2890 GCA_041689775.1 Spirosomataceae bacterium | reverse complement strand
TGGCTCAGGCTTACGCAGATCGCTTACGACTGTCAGACAACTGTTTATCAATTGAAGTATGGTTTGCTAAGTGATTATTTGCGCACGCAACTGACCCGGCCAACTATTAAATTCGCATGATTTGCGAAAGTCCTATAATAGTCAAGAACTCCACCCGGAGCCAGCCCGAATGGCCTATAAATTTTTCCAGGAGCGTGATTATTGTAGGCGTATTGGAGTAGTCGAAGACAACCTCCCGAACCGGGGTAGGTGCCTCCTTACAGGCGGTAAGAATCTGCTGGGCCAGCTTGTGGCCAATACGGTAAATATTAGTATTTTCGGGGATCTCAATATCTGATTTCTTGCGGGAATCATCGGAGCGCAAGATCTTGTAAAATCCCAGATTGACAGAAATAGGCTCCGAGGGATAATCAAACAGCTCGAAAGAATAGTCTTCTTCAACAAACTCAGCGTAATCTTCCAAGTAGTAGTTGGTGATTTTCCAGAGCTTGTGCTCAAACAAACTAAGGTTCTCCTTCGATTTGTTAAAATCCATTCGCAGCCTTTCGCGGACAGACTCGTCAAAATTTTCCAAAAGGGCCGTTCTAACCCCCTGCATTTTTTCTGTAATCTCGGGTTTTAACTCCTCTTGCAAAAGATCAAAAGCTTGCTGAATCTCCTCCGTACTGCGACATTCGTTATAGATTTGCGCAATCCTTTTTTCAAAATCAGTACCATTTCCGATCGTACCCAGCACTTCATCACTGGCGCCGAAAACACCATCGAATAATTGAAATTTATCGGCCAGTAATTCATAAACCCTGATATCTGCCGCGTTCTTTTTATTCAGGAAATTAACCACCACCACGTCAAACTTCTGACCGTAGCGATGGCACCGACCGATTCGTTGCTCGATCCTTTGGGGATTCCAGGGCAAATCGTAATTGACGACCAAAGAGCAAAATTGAAGATTGACACCTTCGGCCGCAGCCTCCGTGGCGATCATAATGGTAGCTTCCTCACGAAAATAATCCACCAAAGCAGCTCGCTTATCGGCACTTGGGGAGCCCGTAATTATATCGGTACCGTTATGTTCCCGCAGCCATACCTGATAAATCTCATTTGATTTGGGGTCATTATTAGAGCCGTTAAAAACAATCACTTTGCCTTCATAGCCGCTCGTTTGAAGAAGATCCAGGAGATAATCCTGAGTACGTCTTGACTCCGTAAAAATCAAGGCCTTTTGCTGAGCGCCGAGTAGTTGCAATTGGGCAAACGCCCTTTCCAGAGCAGTAATCAAATGATTAGCTTTCGAGTTAACTTTAATGACCTTGGCCAACTCTCGAAACTTTTTCAGATCCTCAATTTCTTCGTGGATGGCCTTAATATCACCATCCGTCAGGGGTTCATCCGCTTTCGCAGGTGCTTCATCTTCATCGCCTTCCCATTCGTCTTCCAACTCATCATACGTATCGTAGTCCTGTTCCAGGTCGCCAATATTATCGTACATCGCCTGATCTCTCTCCAAGATCGACTCCAACTTAACAACCAGCCCAACTAGCGTACCATGGATGGCAAACGTAGAAGATGCCAGTAGCTTCCTAAGAATTAGGGTCATTAATTGACGTTGACTGCTGGGCAAAGCGTATAATCGGGGACGTTGGAGATATTCGCTTACCAAATCATACAAAAGTTGTTCTTGATCCGTAGGATAAAACTCTTCGCGGATGGCACGTCTTTCGGTGTAATTGATGTATTCCAGTACCTGCCGACGAAGGGTTCTTTTGCAAACAGGTTCCAGCCTGGTCTTTAAATCCTGGTAGTCTTCATCCGTCAACTGGTGATTGTAGCGACTTTTAAAGCTTTTAAGGTCGCCGAAAACAAACTCATCAATGATACTGACCAAGCCATACAATTCCAGAATTGAGTTTTGGAGGGGAGTTGCGGTCAATAATACCTTCTTTCTGGACTGCAAGGAATGCTTAATCGCATTTCCGATTACATTATTGGGCTTGTAGACGTTTCGGAGGCGGTGAGCTTCGTCAATAATGACCAAGTCCCAGGGAGTGTGCTGTAAATAGGCTGCTTTAGATTTTGCAAACTGAAAGGAGCAGATAACAATAGAGTCCTTTTGATCAAAAGGATTTAGGTTACCGGCCTTGATTTGCTGATTGAACGACTTCGTTTCAAGTATCGTGGAAGGAAGAAAGAACTTATCAGCTAACTCCTGATTCCATTGTTTTCTGAGGTTTGAAGGCCCAATGATGAGCAATGTACGCTTTCGCTCAGCCCACTGCTGCGACAAAATAATTCCAGCTTCAATGGTCTTTCCAAGTCCTACTTCATCGGCCAAAATTGCCCCATTGGACAAAGGGGATTTGAAAGCAAAAAGAGCTGCTTCCACTTGGTGCGGGTTTAAATCAACTTGTGCGTCTTGCAGCGAGGCCGTTAGCTTACCAATATCATTTGAGGGGAGCTGCCTGGTTAATTCGTAGGCAAAGTACTTAGCATGATAACGTGTAAAGCTCATTCGTAAAAATGTGGAATATGGTGTTTACTTATAATTGGTGATTACCCGATTCTAATTTTCGTACCACAGCTTGCAATACGCGGCCGGCCAAAGCTTCTTCCTTTAACTCCCGCGCAATTTTCTCACTCAGCCAATCCACCAAAAGCGCGTCCGGGTCGAGTTCATAGAGTTTAGCTATATTCATTAGCTGCTCCCTAGTTGGCTGGCGTAAGTTATTCTCAATCCGGCTTACCAGCGATGGGTCCATATTTAGAATTTTGCCGGCCTGGTGCAAACTCAGTCTTTTCTCTTTCCTCAGAGCCTTATATGATACACTGATCAGCTGCATACCGCGTTTTTATTGATTTGTTTGTTAAGATATGTCAAGTTAACGAAAATCGT
>JBDNFP010000249.1:0-7117 GCA_041689775.1 Spirosomataceae bacterium | reverse complement strand
GGCTGAATCTAATCCGTGAAATCAGTCGCGATCAGACAACAGCCAGGTCTGACCTTATTTTTAAAATTATGTGCCTGTTTCGATGGGTAAGAAAGCAACTATCTCATTATCAGAACCTAAAAATAGTAGGGTAGAGTACTCTTACTATCAACGAGAATAAGCAAAGCGTTTATTTTCCCGAAAATTGATTATTCTTGCACACTCTATTGACGTTTGTATTTTATTAACTCATGAAGAAACTATTACTAGTGACCCTTGCCGGTGGTGTTCTGATCCTCGCTCAGGGATTTCGTTCTCAATCAGACGAGTGGGAAAAGGCATTTGGCCAGATTGATACCGAAGTAAAGAAGCATAGTAAAGCCTACGAGACGTTGGGAGAAGCAACCCGGCAGATCGGTCATAGGCTTACCGGAAGCACAAACGGCATGAAAGCCGAAGAATATACCTATAAGCTGTTAAAAAAATATGGCTTTAAGGATGTACAGTTTCAGCCCTTTGAAGTAGAATCGTGGAGTCGCGATACCGTTACGCTGAGTATTGTACCCAGCAGCAGCGACAACTTCCGCGAAATACCGGTTGTTTCACTGGCCCACTCTCCCGTTTTTGCCTCCCTGAAATTACCCATCGTGGACGTAGGCAATGGCCTGGAAGAAGACTTCGAAGCCATCAAAGATAAGCTGAAAGGTAAAGTTGCGCTGGCCAACATCGGACTCGTAGGAGTGACTGGTAAAAAGAACCTTCACCGTTCCGAGAAAACAGCGTTGGCTATCAAGTATGGTGCCTCAGGTATTATTATGGTCAATCAGGCACCCGGTCGCATTCTGCTCACGGGTACCGCTTCGGTTACCGGGGCACTCATCGACATACCGGCCGTGTGTATCTCTAACGACAGCGGTAAGGAACTGCGTAGCTGGATGAAGGAAGAAGGCCCGCTGGAAGCACACATCGATATGCGTAATTTTTCTAGAAAAATTCGGGCTCGTAACGTAGTAGCGACTCTGAAAGGCAAAAGCGACGAGCGGATTATTGTGGGAGGCCACCTCGACTCCTGGGATCTAGCCACCGGGGCCATTGACAATGGTATCGGTTCTTTCAGTGTGTTGGACATTGCCCGTACTTTCAAGGCTCTCAAAATTAAGCCGGAGCGTACCATTCAGTTTGTAATGTTCATGGGCGAAGAGCAGGGATTACTCGGCTCCCGCCACATGGTGAAGGAGCTAGTCCGTACCGGCGAGATTGATAAGGTACACTACATGATGAACCTTGACATGACCAATGACCCCAAAGGAGCCAACGGTTTTGGTCGGAAGGATATGGACGAATTCTTTCAGAGTGTAGGGGCCAGTATTCAACAAGTTGACCCTTCATTTGAGAATAAATACGCCAACCGTGCCGGCCTCCACAGCAACCACCAGCCATTTATGCTGGAAGGCGTGCCCGTAGCCGGGCTGTCAGGCAGTCTTACGCCGGCCGTACTACAATGCTACCATGCCGACTGCGACCGGTTTGAATTAGTTAATAAGCAACAGCTCGAAAATACCGTCAGGATTGGATCGATGTACCTGTACGCTTTGTCGAACGCGAAGAAACTACCCACCAAGCGCCTTAACAGCACCCAAACCCGTGACTTTATGGTCGATCAGGGATTGAAGCAAGAGTTAGTACTGGGTCAGGATTGGCGCTGGGAATAGTAAGTACCACGCGCTATGATCGAAGATCGAAAACCCACAAGCGGCCCCTTGGTAGGCCTACGGATTCTGGATTTGAGCCGACTACTTCCCGGCCCGCTAGGTACCATGCTGATGGCTGATATGGGCGCCGAAGTCATAAAGATTGAAAACCCGGAAAGCCCTGATTACGTGAGGGTTTATCCTCCTTTTCTCCATGGTGAATCACTGAATTATTTGTCGCTCAACCGCTCCAAACGGAGCATGGCTCTGAACTACTCCACCGAAGAAGGACGGGAAACTTTCTTGCAACTCGTGGAGACCGCCGACATCGTGGTAGAGCAGTTTAGGCCGGGCTACCTCGATACCCTCGGAATAGGATATGCCGCGGCCAAAGTCCGTAATCCCGGAATTATTTACGTATCTATTACTGGGTATGGTCAGACCGGGCCTTACGCCTCATTAGCCGGGCACGACCTTAATTACCTGGCGCTGTCGGGCGTGTTGGGCATGACCGGCGCACCCGGCGAAGCCCCCACCCCACCCGGCATGCAGTTGGCCGATATTGCCGGAGGCTCTTACATGGCGGTGGTTGCCACGCTTTCGGCCGTCTACGCCCGCCAACAAAGCGGTCTGGGACAGCACGTAGACGTTGCAATGACCGATGCTGTCATGCCCCTCCTAAGTTTAGCGTACGCCCAGTTTATCGGAGGGCAACCACCCATGCGGGGAGAAATGCCCCTATCCGGCGGACTACCCAACTACGGTATTTACCCTTGCGCCGACGGGAAGTACATCGCTTTGGGTACTCTCGAACCAAAGTTCTGGGGTAAGTTTTGCACTCTGATTAACCACTCCGAGTGGATACACTTTATGCTGCCGGAGAATTCGTCCCAATTACCAGACTTCAAAGCGAAGATTACTAATCTGTTTCGGACGAAGCCGCAGTCGGAATGGGTAAAGTTCGGGCACGACCATGATTTGTTAATCACCGCCGTGCTCGACCCTGCCGAAATTCAAAACGATCCTCACCTGCGGGCACGAAACATGATCGAAGAGCAGGATCACCCTCGCGCCGGGCGTTATTCCATGATTGGAGTACCCTTAAAATTTTCCCTCACCAAAGCTCAGTCGGCTTGGCCCGCTCCGGTGTTCGGTGAAGACACTGCGGCTATTTTCCGTGAGTTGGAAGAGTTGAAAAAACAAGCCACTGGTTACACGAAAAAATCAGGCAGTAGATCTTCTTCTCCTAGCGACTGATCTATTTGATAGCCAGAAAAGTCGATAATTCCTTCGGCCCGAAGTACCTCATCGTCAATAAAGAAGTTTCCCGTGCAATCTCGGCTATTCCGACTAAGTATATGAAAGGCTGCATCGGCCATAATATCGGCGGTGCGGCATCTTTTTATCGATTCTCTTCCTCCCAGTAGATTTTCAACCGCAGCGGTAGCAATAGCCGTCCTGGGCCACAATGCATTAAAAGCTACCCCCTGCTTTTTGAACTCTCCCGCCATACCCAGCACACACATACTCATGCCGAACTTAGCCATGGTATACGCCACGTGCGGAGCAAACCAACGGGTTTCCATATTAAGCGGAGGTGACAAGTTGAGTACGTGCGGATTATCCGATTTTAACAAATAAGGCAAACAAAGCTTGCTCGCCAGAAAGGTACCCCGAGTATTGATCGTATGCATCAGATCGTACCGTTTCATGTCGGTATGCAGCGTGGGAGTCAGATTAATGGCACTGGCGTTATTGATCAGAATATCGATGCCGCCAAACACCTTGACCGCTTCTTCCACGGCAGCTTGAATCTGTTCTTCTTCCCTGATATCTACTTTCAGGGGAAGAGCCTTTCCTCCGGCGGCTTCTATTTCTTCGGCCGCGGTATAAATTGTTCCCGGTAGCTTGGGGTACGGTTCCGTAGTTTTGGCGGCTATCACTACATTAGCCCCTTCCCGGGCCAAGCGAACACCGATCGAAAGGCCGATTCCGCGACTACCTCCCGTAATAAATACTGTTTTGTTTTTGAACATCAGGTTATTATAATTTTGTAAAGCATTTAGGTTACAAATGATTCATTTAACTCACACAAAGTACCAAAGCGTGGCATGATTTATGCTCATGAATCCGGTATAAAAAATGGGCTCTCTAAGGTAGTGAAATAGCTGTAATCTGATATTACTTTTTATAAATATACCAACCAAAAGGTAAGACCATCACATTGGCATGAAATTAGAACAGCATTTAGTTATATTCTAATTTATTAAATGGCAAGATTAAACTTGGCTTCAAAAAAACTTTATTTTTGCATGAAGAAATATCTCCTTATCTTGCTTTCCCGGTGCAAATTAGCCGGTCAACATAGTATCATACTTTTCGATTATAACAGGACATTCGATCTGGATTACTGTCCTGGCATTGCTCTTCCATACCACTTCACTGATAATAATCTTCAAATCTTTTGTACATCGACCTTTCAAGAGTCGGGCAATCTTTCTATTTTAGACGTCTTTTATTATCAATACCCTAACAATCCGAGTACAGGAATGCCCTGGAGAATCGTTGGATAGATGGCAGCGCTATTAAAAACGTGAGACCTTAGCCCCACCCTGCAAACCTGACCGGGATCAAGAAAAATATTGGGCATTTATTAAAACTATCGAAAGTCGGTCATACGGAAGTTATCCTGAAATAATGTTCAGAACGGCAATAGAAGCTCTGAACATTACACACTAAAAATAGTACCATTGATTATGACGTTGTTTAACTGCTTTGTCAGGCATCACCTTCGTTTTTTCCTCCGGGCAGCACTAATTTGCTTACTGGCGGGAGGAATTACATATGCACAGCAGAATGTAACCAAACAGCAGGCTGACCACTTCTTTTACGCCCAATCATACGCCCAAGCCATTGCTGGCTACACGGAGCTCTTGAATGATAATTCACAAAGTAGTGAACAACGGAAAAGTATTTTGTTCAATCTTGCCTATGCCTACAAGGAAGTTGGAGACTTCCCAAAAGCAGAAAATATGTATCGACAACTGATTGCCCTCGGAGAACCCACCGGGCCATACAAGGTAGCTTACCTTTACTACGCCCAGGTACTGGGCAAAGACGGACAAATTCAGGAGGCACAGGCCATGTTTGACCGCTACCAGTCCGTCAAGTCCGCAGAGGATACTCAACCGGGTATGGGGATTCCGGTTGTTGAAAAAAATAACATTATCTACCGGGTCGAGACGCTCGGTATTAATACCCCGAACGCAGAATTTAGCCCGGCCTATTTCCGGGAAGGGTTGGTGTACGTTGCCGGAAAAGGATCTAGTGGTACCTCCACTTCGACCGGGAAGGGCTATCTTAATCTGTATTACGTGCCGTTTCGAACTGACCTTACGGCCACCGGTGTATACGATATTGTCGACGGCGTAACGCCCGTAGACAAGTCTCCTGCTTCGGCAAATCTGACTAATGTGCGCGTTGGACGAGACTCCTACACCCGCCCAACGGCCAACGACTCCCGCACCATTGGTAGTTTTACACCTTTCGTATTTTCGGAAGGGTTAAGCCTTGAAGCAAGCGTTGCCGCCAAATCGCAGAGGAACTCTTCCCGGGAGTTTAGCAGTGAGATCAACTCCAAGTACCACGAGGGGCCCGTTACTTTTTCGGCCGACGGAAGCACCATCATTTTTACCAGGAATAATTTTCTCGAAGGTAGGTCCGGGAAAAGTTCTGATAACATCAACAAACTAAAACTCTACACCGCCCAACTGCAAGACGGCGGCTGGGCAAACGTTGAAGAATTACCCTTCAACAGTGATGAGTACTCGACCGGCCATCCCAGCCTGAGCCGCGACGGTAAAGTACTATACTTTGCTTCGGATCGTCCCGGAGGACAAGGCGGCACGGACCTCTACGTAGTGCGGTGGCAAAATGACCGCTGGTCAGAACCCACTAACCTGGGCCCCCGCATCAATACCAGTGCTAACGAGATGTTTCCTTTTGCGGACGAAAACGGCAACTTGTACTTCGCTTCGGATGGCTACGAAAATAGCTTGGGTGGGCTCGACCTTTACTACGCCAACATGAACGGCCGCGCTGTTCCGAGGGTATTCCATCTCGACGCCCCACTCAATTCATCAGCCGATGACTTTGGAATCATTTCGGACGCAAATCGATCTACGGGTTATTTCAGCAGTAACCGGCTGGATGGCAACGACGACATTTTTCGCTTCACCCGTGAGACCTCACTTTACGGATGTCGTAATCTTAGTCTGAGAGTGTTTGAAGAAGGAAGCGATGTGCCCATCAGCAACGCCACGGTCTCGGTCAAAGCCCGGGGCGAAGGCAAGGATGAGCAAATTCTTTTCACTAACTCGGAGGGGGTCATCAATATTTGCCTGGATGGTAACAACGACTTTGTATTCGAGCTATCAAAAGACGAGTACATCAATTCTACCCTTGGCTTTTCTACCCTCAGCCTGTCTGACGACAAACCCACCCGACTAGGAATGTCTATGCTAAAATTACCCCCGGCACCTGATTCGCTGACACTGACCAATAACTGGGAGAATGATCCCAACGTAGCGATTCCTACCCTACGTGGAACCGTAACGAGCGAAGGAACCAATAAACCAATCGAAGGAGTAAAAATCATTTTGCAAAATGAGTGTGACGAAAAAACCCGGCAGACCGTAACCGGCCCGGACGGTCGCTATGAATTTGAGCTAGCCGAAGGCTGTGCCTATACCCTTGTAGCTTCCAAGCCTTCCTACGGTACCAACAAAAACTCCATTACCCGGATTCCACCCGCCTCCACACCAAAGGTGGTATCGGCTAACCTGAAAATGTTGAAAGCCGGTGACTACCTTGAACTAGACGATATTAATTATGACACGGGAAAGTGGGAAGTAAGGAAAGACGCCGCCCGGGAATTAGATAAAATGGTAGCCACAATGCGTAAATACCCTACCATGAAAATTGAAATCGGCTCCCATACCGATAGTCAGGGGAATGCTCAGCTTAACCAATATTTATCCGAGCGCCGCGCCCGGGCTGCCCTGGTCTACCTGACCTCCAAAGGGATAGCTCGTAACCGAATGGAGGCAAAAGGCTACGGGGAAACTCAGCTTCTCAATAAATGTAAAGACGGAGTACTGTGTACCGAAAAGGAACACCAACAGAACCGTCGCACGGAGTTTAAGGTACTTTCCATTCAATAAGTACCCTATTTTTTTAACGTAGTACACTATTTTTTATAACCCTCTTTTTCAACTTTATATCTTAGTAACGATTAAAAAATAAGATGGTAAAATTGCTTTTCACCTCACGAGTAACTTACATTGATCAGCGAAGACGAAATCAGATATTACAGTCAACTGGACGAGCGCCAGCATCGGGTTTTCCTCGGCTTGAAAGCCAAGTCGCTGGGAAGCAGCGGTGTGCGG
>JBDNFP010000248.1:0-12290 GCA_041689775.1 Spirosomataceae bacterium | reverse complement strand
CACCGAGCAGAGAGTTAACGAAATAGTAGACATCTTAAACCAAAGACCCAGGAAGAGATTCGGGTTTAGATCACCCGAAGAAGTTTTTCAAAACGCTACTCTAAATAACGAAGGTGTTGCGTTTATAACTTGAATCCGCCATATAGCTTGTAAGGTATTCCTATAAAAGTAATTAAATATACACTACCAATACCCGACCACCTGCTTCCAGTATCCTTAACCAACGATGATCTCCCAAATGATACATCCTGAAAGTCCGTTCCAAACTCACATTTTTTCATACCGAACTCTAAGGTTATTCGTTATAGAACAGATCAAAATTTAAAAGAAAAAAAATGAAAATATTGGCTTTTGTGTGCACAGCCCTATTGGGACTATTTGCCTTGGGCACTACTTCCGTTTCCGCTCAAGGCCGTGGGCAGGACACTGAACTCACCGTTGATTTTAACGCCCGACAATTGGATAAATATCTTTCCCAATACGGTGATCAATTGGATTTAAGCCGTCGACAACAAAAGAAGATCGTAACCATTGAGAAGCGTTATGGCAAGAAGGAGAACAAATTATCAGAGGCCAAAGGAATAAAAATCATTAAGAGAAGAGAATTACAGAAGGAGAAATCTGAGCAATTGCTCTCCGTTTTACGGGACGAACAAATAGAGAAACTCAACCAGCTGGTAGGACGAAAAGGTTTGTTCAGAAAAATTATTTGAGTACCTAGGTGATGTAGCATACCAAAAAGCATCCGTTTAGCCTTGGCGAAACGGATGCTTTTTATTTACGAAAAAATCTATAATTTATTGTCGGGCAGTATCTTGGAGCAATGTACTGCTTAGCCGAAATAATTCGATCTCTGCCAGTTTTGCGTTATATTCTGCTTCAATGAGTCGGGTCTCGGCAGCCACTGTATTGCGCTGTACCTCCCGGAATTCATAAGGAGTTGCGTTTCCTACCCGGTACCGTTCAAAGGCAATATCAACATTTTGCCTCGCAATTGTAAAATTAGCTACTTCCAAAGCTACCAACTGCAAGCTATTTTTATAGTTGAGATAGGTTCGGTCAAAGGTTGCAAGCAATTGGTTTTTCACATCTGCCTCAATATCCTCAGAAATCAACGCGTTTATGCGAGCCCCCTGAATACGCCGCTTTTGATTAAACCCATCAAAGACATTTACCGAAACTCTCGCTCCGTAGCTAAAAACATCGTTACGAGCACTTTTAATACCGAATCCTGCCTGGTTATTCGTAGTATTATAATTGAAGCCCCCCACTAAGTTTACCTGAGGATACTGCTGGGCCGTTAAGGCCTTTATATCAAGCTCAGCTATACGGCGCTGCTGGGCCGCCAATACTAAGTTAGGATTCTGGGCCAGTAAACTTTGTCTTAGCATATCCACTGAAATATCACGACGTGTAATAATAGTATCGGGCACCACGAAGTCTTCATCCGAACCTAATGCCAAGAGAGTATTGAGGTTTATCTTAGCATTTTTCAAAATTTGCGTTTGAGCAATGTAGGCTGCCGTATCTCCATTATAATCAACTTTCGCATTTATAAAATCAACTTTCGAACCGCTCCCAACTTCATAAAAAGCTTTAGTTAATTCGAGTCGGTCATTGGAAATTCCAAGTGCATTTTGCAGTGCTCGTACCCTCTGAAATTGCCTGATAATTTCAAAATAGGCCACGCTTACCTGGGCTACGGTATTTTCAATCGTGATTTTGGCGTTTGTCATTCCGGCCTCCTGCAATTGATTCAACTGATCCTGGGCTATGAACATACCCAAACCGTCAAATATTGTCCAGTTAAGGCTAGCACCCGAAGACGAGTTATTATTATTTACGCCCGGTCGGTCGAGAGGGGGTTGCAGCGAGTTGAAGAAATCTTGCCTCAAATGACTGATTGAGAAGTTCTTTTGGGCATTCGCGGTTACAGTTGGAAAAAAACCGGCGTTTCCTCTTGTATTGTTGTTCTTAGCAACTTCAACCTGCTTTTCAGCAATCCGAATAGAATAGTTTTTTTCGAGCGCTATGGCAATAACATTTTCGAGCGTGAGGGTATTTTGGGCTTTAACCTCGGATCGCCCAAGGCAAGAAATTAGCATAATTGACACATAGAGTAGTGCCTTATTGCCAATTAGACAAGTAGTTTTAGATAACATGAATTTGGTTTTGTGCTTAATCTGGGATTAATTTAACATTCACTTCACAGGAACAGTCGATAGTATTCACTATTTTATCTCAAAGCTACAACCTACTTATGTGTATGCCCAGAAATTTTCATCTTCTTTATTTATTTTTTATCGTTTTATTAGCTGGTTGCCAACCAAGTATCCAAGTTGATCTGATCGTACACAACGGAGTCATCTATACCGTAGACTCTCTCTTCACTCAACAACAGGCATTTGCCGTCAAGGACGGAAAGTTTTTGGCAATCGGCACATCAGAGGATATCCTGAGCCACTACAAGGCTGACTCCGTGGTTGATGCCAAGGGACAACCTGTATACCCTGGCTTTTATGATCCCCACAGTCACTTTATGGGCTTGGGTAGTAAGCTTGATGCCGCCGACCTTGTTGGCACAGTTTCTTATCAGGATGTGGTTGACCGTCTGAAAGTTTTCCGGGCAGAGAACCCCGATCGGGCTTGGCTTCTTGGCCGCGGCTGGGATCAAAATGACTGGCCCGAAAAAAGCTTTCCTGACAAAACACTGCTTGACGAAGCTTTCCCCGATGTGCCCGTTTTGTTAACCCGCATCGACGGCCACGCTTCGCTCGTCAACTCAAAAGCACTTCAACTAGCCAAAGTTACTACTGCCAGCAAAGTAGAAGGTGGCCTGGTAGAAATAAAAGATGGCAAAATAACCGGTATCTTAGTCGATAATGCTTCCCGGTTAGTAACCAAGGTAATCCCGCCCTTATCTGAAGCAGAAAAAAGAAGTATCCTAAAAGCCGCCGAGTCCAATTGTTTATCCCATGGCTTGACTACCGTTTCTGATGCCGGACTTTCGCGGGCCGATATTGAACTTATTGATAAAATGCACCAGGAGGGTAGTCTTAAAATCAGGGACTACGCCATGATAAGCATCAGTCCTGAAAACTTGGACTATTATATTCCAAAAGGGCCCTATCAATCAGACCGCCTCACAGTTCGTTCCTTTAAGATCTACGCCGATGGAGCGCTTGGATCACGGGGAGCCTGTCTACTAGAACCGTATGCTGACGCCCCAACAACCGGATTCCTGCTTTCAAGTGCCAAAAACCTGGAAGATTACGTTGCCCGGATTGCCCAAAGTGATTTCCAAGCCAACACTCACTGTATTGGCGACTCTGCGAACAGACTGATGTTGGATCTTTACGGAAAATATTTGAGAGGCCCAAATGAGCGGCGTTGGCGCATTGAACACGCTCAAATCGTGAGCAAGGCGGACGTCCCTAAATTTGGCATGTATTCTATTATCCCGTCGGTCCAGCCAACGCATACTACCTCAGATATGTACTGGGCAGGCGAGCGTCTTGGACCAGAAAGAGTCAAAACTGCCTACGCCTTTAAAGACTTACTGAAGCAAAATGGATACATTGCATTAGGCAGTGATTTTCCGGTAGAGTTTGTAAATCCACTTTTTGGTTTTCACTCCGCCGTTGCTCGTATGGATGACAAAGACTTCCCTCCGGGTGGTTTTCAGGTCGAAAATGCCTTGACCCGTGAGGAAGCTCTAAAAGGAATGACAATTTGGGCGGCGTACTCCAACTTTGAAGACAAAACCAGAGGGAGTATTGAGAAAGGGAAATTTGCGGATTTTGTAATTCTGGAAAAGGATATCATGAAGGTATCTTTGAACGAAGTTCGTAGTACCAAAGTGCAAAGAACTGTCATTGGTGGTGAAAGTCTATATGTAGGGACTCGCTGATAAATAGTAATCTTCAATGAAATAGTTTATATCATTATTAATCAAATACTTACAGAAAGCTACTAGCTTTAAATTACTAACTGACAGCTACTGATATGCTTTCGTTCCGAAAAAAGGTACATCACACTCTTATAATGAGCACCAAGGGGAAAAGAGGATTCCCCTTGGTGGTTAATCTGTTTATTGTGGGACTGATTGCGCTCAACTCGATGGCAATCATTCTCTACTCAGTTCCAGAAGTTAGAGAGCACCCCGCGTTAGCTACTCTATTTATTGATTTTGAAATCTTCTCAGTACTCATTTTTACCATCGAATACGGACTAAGAGTATGGTCCTGCATCGAAAACCCGAACTACAAACACCCCTTTTGGGGCAGGGTCAAATTCATTTTTTCGGCCTGGGCGCTGGTGGATTTACTGGCAATACTCCCTTTTTATCTAACCTTGTTCACCGCTGATTTTGGTTTAATCAGGATGCTCAGAATACTGAGAGTCGTACGCCTCTACCGGGTAACCAAATATTCACATGCTCTTAGTATGATTAAAAGAGCAATAAACAATACAAAAGAGGAGCTCATACTCAGTTATTCATTTGTGTTGTTTGCTCTCTTAATTGTTTCGAGTATTATTTACTACATAGAGCACCCACTTCAACCTGAGGCGTTTCCGAGCATACCGGCTTCCATATGGTGGGGGGTTGTTACCATGACAACCCTTGGTTATGGTGATATCTACCCAATTACTACATTAGGCAAGATTTTTGGTGGATTTGTTGCGATCCTTGGCGTGGCACTGTTTAGCTTGCCCACGGGTATCCTAGCCTCGGGATTTATTCAGGAAATTAATAATAATAAGCAGGATGATGATGATGATTTCTCCCACGCTAAAAAATGTCCTCACTGTGGAAAAGAAATACACGACTAATCATAACCATGCCGGCACTGTGGTCGACTATTTTTGCTAAGATCCTTACCAACCTAAGTTATAATTTAGTGTTGATTATTAACGCTTCCTGATTCAAACAAAAAAAGCTCAGCCTTTGAAAGGCCGAGCTTTTTACATTGTAACAAGCTCATAATTTCTACTCTATGGAAGCAAGTTGCATTCTCCCCTTACTCTCCTGCCAGGCACGGATAACCTGAGAAAGCTGTTTGTATTCGATCAAAAAACCGTCATGACCATACAATGAATCAATTTCCTGGTATTCAGCATCAGGAATATGCCGGGCCTGAAACTGCTGCTCCGCTACCGGGAAAAGCATATCAGATTTAATACCCAATACTAACGTTCTGGCTTTAACCATCCCCAGGGCATTGACAATTCCTCCCCTATTCCGGCCTACGTTATGAGAATCCATCATTTTGGACAACACCCAATAAGAAAAGGCATTAAACCTCTTCATGAATTTATCTCCCTGGTATTGCTGATAGGAAGACGCTCTGAACTCATCCGTCTGATCCGGATTATCACGGGCCTGCGTAAAATTATAGGTATCGTAGTTGCGATACGATAACAGAGCAATGGATCGGGAGGCTTTCATCCCCACCAAGCCGGCCTCGGGGGTGTTTTCAGACCATGTTGTATCAGCCTCAATTGCCATTCTTTGTGATTCATTGAAAGCAATACCCCAAGAAGAATGCACCGCATTGGAAGCAATTAAAATCACTTCCTTGAAGACCTCCGGCTCTTGAATGGCCCATTCTAAGGCCTGTTGCCCGCCCAAGGAACCACCGAGGCAAACGGCAATTTGTTTAATTTCCAATTCCTGCCTTAGTAAGTCCAAAGCACCCACAACATCATGAACCGTAAGCATTGGAAACTCATGAAAATAAGGAGTATGTGTAATTGGATTAATAGACAAGGGTCCCGTAGAACCATACGATGAACCCAGTACGTTGGCACACATAATAAATTGACGTTCAGGATCAAAGTACATGCCAGGACCAATAAGGCCATCCCACCATTCCGAAGCATTAGAACTTCCGGTAAGTGCGTGACAGACCCAAACTATATTGTCATCCTGCGGAGATCGAGTCCCAAAGGTCGTGTATGTCAACTCAAAACCTGGAAGTTCACTACCTGATTCAAGGGTGTACGTATATGGATACTTAAATACTTTTTTTTCAGGTTGCATACGCGCCCGGACACTTGAATTAGTAAAAAATTAAGGCTCCGGTCAATTGCCGGAGCCCACTAGTTAGACAGTTACGGCTAGCTGAGCAAATGCTTGTTCAAAATCAGCCTTAATATCTTCAATATGCTCGATACCAACCGATACCCGAAGCTGCCCGGCTATAACACCTGCTGTTACCTGGTCTGCCTCGCTTAATTGTGAGTGAGTGGTACTAGCTGGATGAATGATTAAAGTTTTAGAATCACCAACATTAGCTAAGTGGCTTACTACTTTGAGTGAGTTGACAAAATGATCAGCCGCCTCTTTACCCGCTTTTAATTTAAAAGAAAGTACCGCTCCAAAACCACGGGTGAGATACTTGGAGGCAAGGGAGTGGTACTTATTATCTTCTAAACCCAGATAATTAACATTGTCAACATCGGGATGAGATTTCAACCATTTGGCAAGGTTAAGCGCATTTTCACACGCCCTTTCTACCCGTAAAGTGAGGGTTTCGAGTCCCTGCAGCAGCAAAAAGGCATTGAACGGACTTTGGCTTGGGCCCCAATCACGTAATCCTTCCACGCGTGCCCGGATGATAAACTGGATGTTCCCAAAAGGACCATTCACGCCAAAGACATCATTAAAAACCAAACCATGATAGCTTGGTGAAGGATCCGTAAACTGAGGGTATTTACCATTTCCCCAATCAAATGTTCCAGCATCGACTATGACTCCTCCCATCGAAGTACCATGGCCACCAATCCATTTGGTGGCAGATTCTACCACGATGTGGGCACCCCACTTAATGGGTTGACAGATTGATCCGCCAGCACCAAACGTATTATCAACAATAATAGGTAAATCATACTTTTTGGCCAGGGCAGAAAATGCCTCAAAGTCGGGCACGCTAAAACTTGGGTTACCAATTGTCTCCAGATAAATCGCCTTCGTTTTATCATCGATTAGTTTCTCAAAACTCGACACATCATCACCGTCAGCAAATCGTGCCTCTACGCCAATATTCTTGAAAGAATTTTTGAACTGGTTATAGCTTCCTCCGTAGAGAAAAGAGGTAGTTATGAAGTTATCACCAACCGTTGTGATGTTATTAATGGCCAGAAATTGCGCCGCATGGCCTGACGAAGTAGCTAGTGCCGCAACTCCACCTTCGAGAGCCGTCAGGCGTTTCTCAAAGACATCATTGGTTGGGTTCATGATACGGGTGTAAATATTCCCGAACTCTTTCAGAGCGAACAGATTAGCCCCATGCGCTGAATCATTGAACGTGTACGATGTCGTTTGGTAAATAGGTACCGCCCTTGAATTCGTTACTGGATCTACATCTTGTCCGGCATGTAACTGGAGGGTCTCAAAACGTTGTGGTTCTTGTGCCATTGTTTTTTACTTTTAAATAATGAGTGAAAGGAAAAATTTTAGGAATACAACTTGAATACCCTGACGCATAAATATCCTTATGGATTATCCTTACTAACGCATACAACAAAAACCATCTGAAAGTCCTTGACAGAACTTAGAGGTGGTTAATAATAAGTAGCAAAAAGCTACTCCGAATACGGAATACGTGTTAATCTGATTCATGCGCGTTTGAGTTTATATTCCCTAACTGATTAGGTGGGAGTTAGCACCTTGTCCCGATTACGCTTGGGATAGGTTGCCAGAGGTTCTATGAGCCCATTCTCTAGCCTCTTCTCTATAAATCAACCGCTGATTTGTGAAGCAATTGACTTGATGACGCAATATTAAGGCCCAACAAAGGGAATTCCAAACCCTTCAAATATTTTTTTTTCGTTAGAACAAAATATCTCCTTTGTTATTTATTTTGTGATCTCTTTTGGAATCCATTGCTGTTGGCGCACTTTCCCTAGCTATAATTGTTCCTGTATCTGATATTCCATCGAAAGGCAAAGAAAAGTAGTCAGGAAGTATTAGAATAACATAATCAGTATATTTGTATAAAGCGAGAATTATATATGGCGCAGTATTATAAATTCGATAAAGGTAAAGCCTTACGTAAACCCGGAATCACTCCGTTAAAAGAAGCGATTGAGCAAATGATAGATTCTTACCGGCTCCGCACTAGCTTTGACGAGACCTACCTTACTGCCCATTGGAGTAAAATTATGGGGCACACCATTGCGTCACGTACCCAAAAAGTGTACGTAAGGAATCGTGTTTTATTTCTACAAATAGATTCGGCTCCGTTGCGAAATGAACTTTTGCACGCAAAAGTCAAAATCATTGAGTTAATCAATAGGGAGATGAAAACTGACTTGATCGACGAAGTTGTGTTTTCATGAAACTCTTCGGTCAGCCGTTTAAATCTAGGCCCAATCTTATTTTTTACATTATTTGAATGATATGGCTAAAAATTTTAACAACAAATATAAAAACCTTGTACAGGCCCGAGAAGAAACACCCAAAGACCTCGGATTTGGAACAAATATTACGAGTGAAGAGAGCCGACTTATCAATAAAGATGGTTCCTTTAATGTAAAGCGAATCGGAGACTCCTTTCTGAACAGTGTCAACTGGTATCACCGGTTAATTACTATGTCCTGGTGGGCATTCCTGGCAACGGTGTTTCTCTTTTATAGTTTCCTTAATCTTATTTTCGCCTGCGTTTATGTAATCATTGGGGTAGATTACCTCGCAGGAATGAATGTTGGGCAGAGTCTTCATCCTTTTTGGGAAGCATTCTTTTTTAGTGCTCAAACGCTCACCACGGTAGGCTATGGCCGAGTAAGCCCAACGGGGTTTCTCACAAATGGAGTGGCTGCATTTGAAGCACTCGTTGGACTATTGTTAATCGCCCTGGCCACCGGTATGCTCTATGGTCGTTTCTCCCGCTCCCTACCTCGTATAAGATTCAGTAAAAATCTGGTTATTAGCCCCTACATGGATATAAACGGGGCTATGTTTCGAATTATCCATGAACGCGATAATGAATTGATCGATCTTGTGGTAGAGGTTTCCCTTTCCTGCCTCGAAGAGCTACCCAATGGAAAAAAGGTACGGATGTATTATCCTCTTGAATTAGAACGTGACCGCGTAAACTTCTTCCCTCTAAACTGGACTATCGTTCACCCCATTACCCAGGACAGCCCCTTGTATGGTATGTCAGAAGCAGAAATGAAAGAAAAAGATTCTGAGTTTCTGATTATGATCAAAGCCATTGACGATACCTTTATGCAGCAAGTACACGTCAGGTACTCATATCACCACGAAGAAGTAGTATATGGTGCCAAATTTAACCCCCTGTTTGACAGTGGTAACGCCCAGCAAATTCATGTAAACATTTCTGACCTTGACGATTACCGGGAGGCTTCCCTAAATAACTAACTTCTTAATGACCCACCCGATTATTATTCCTGCGTTCCTGAAAACAGGCGATACAGTAGGCGTGGTAGCGCCAGCCAGTAAGGTCCGATATGAAGATTGCATTCCAGGATTGGAAGTGCTACGCCAGCGTTGGCAGCTCAATGTAATAGAGGGGGCAACCCTGCAAGGAGAATACAATCAGTTTTCTGGCACCGATGAGCAACGTACATTTGATTTGCAGGCCATGCTGGATAATCCGGATTTGAAAGCCATCATCGCCGTAAGGGGAGGTTACGGGTGTTCCCGCATTATGGACCAATTAGACTACACCAAATTCAGGCAATCACCCAAGTGGTTGGTGGGGTTTAGTGATCTAACCGCCCTCCTCTCGCAACTTTACACCATGGGTTTTACCAGTATCCATGGCCCAATGACAAAACTGTTCACCATTGAACAGGGCGAAACTGCGCTTGAATCACTTCGAAAATGCTTGTTTGGAGAATCTGTGGGGTACCACATTCCAGTCCACTCTTTTAACCGGACGGGCCAGGCAACAGGTCAGGTGATTGGGGGTAACCTATGCCTTTTTGCCCACCTGAATGGATCTAAAACTGAAATCGATACCGCTGGAAAGATTTTATTTATTGAGGATATTAACGAATACCTCTACACTATTGACCGATTGATTATTCAACTCAAAAGAGCTGGGCAGCTTGAATCTCTGGCTGGTCTGATAGTCGGTCAGTTCACCGACGTACGTGATAACCCGAGCCCTCCTTTCGGTAAGACTGCCTACGAAATTATCTTGGAGCATACCCAAGAATTCAACTACCCTATCTGCTTTGATTTTCCAGTCGGCCACGTGGCCGACAACCGAGCGCTTTTTGTGGGGATCGAGGCTAACCTACGTGTCACTCCCACGTCGGTCGAACTGAATTATCATCAGACACTCCTTACCTAGATTACTTTTTTCAATAACAATAAATTTGTATGCCCTACTTTAAAGATAAAGTTGTTTGGATTACTGGTGCCTCATCCGGAATTGGAGAGGCACTTGCCCTTGAATTAGCCAAAAACGGCGCACGATTGGTACTGAGCGCCCGACGCCAAGAAGAACTGGAACGCGTAAAAGCAGCGACCCAACTACCCGACGAGCGGGTAATGATCCTACCCATGGACGTTACACAATTTGACTTGGCCCAGCAAAAAGTTACTGACATCATTAATCGTTTTGGCCGGATTGATGTGATGGTACATAATGCCGGAATAAGCCAACGCTCCCGGGTAATAGATACTAGTCTGGAAGTATATCAACGGATCATGGACGTAGACTTTTACAGTACCGTGGTACTTACCAAAGCGGTACTCCCTTACATGACCCACCAAAAAAGCGGACAATTCATTGTAATCAGTAGTGTGGCTGGTAAAGTAGGTACTCCCCTTCGTTCGGGCTATAACGCGGCCAAACATGCCCTGCACGGTTTCTATGATTCACTACGGTCGGAGGTCTTTGATGATAATATCCGGGTGAATGTAGTGTGCCCGGGCTATATCAAGACCAATGTGTCGATCAATGCCCTGAACTCCCAAGGAGAAAAATATGGCCAAATGGACAGCAACCAGGAAAAGGGAATGCCTGCCAATGAGTGTGCGCGTAGAATACTTGACGCTGCCCAAAATGATAAAAAGGAAGTATTCATTGGAGGACTTATCGAAATGGCTGCTGTTTACCTCCGCAGATTTATGCCGAACCTACTCTTCAAAATGGTCCGTAAGAACGTTCCTCAGTAAATTATTTTATGCAATTGGGCACCATTTATATGTATCCAATTGCATTAATTTTTATATTTAAATACCCTGTCATGGGCTGGGTAAGACCCTCGTCTCTATTCTACTATAATCGGCTTCCTTCCCTAAGGAAATACCTTCACGCACCCGGGATCTCCCCCAATGTATAGTGATCTGATATACCCCTTTTACTTTCGGGTTACCATTTCTCGTTCACACCCCTTTGGGTAAAAAAGCCCTTGGTACTATCCTGCGAAAATCTCAATCGGCTTAATCATTAAATAGTTGAACAGCCCAACTATCTATATAGAATATTTTCCGCAGGTGAAACCAGTATCAAAACTAATATAAATAAAACTATCTTTAGTTACAATTATATTTAACTAAAAGCACTCAAAAGACAAATAATAGTAAGCTATTAATAAGTTACTAATCAGAGATTATTGAATACTAAGCAAAACAGAATAGCCAAGCCTACTAGGATAATTAACCCTGATCTTAACTTTATACGCCACTTTATCAGTCAAACAGGTTCAAAGGTTGATTCCTTCTGCAATACAAGTCCTTTGTAAGGATAATTTATCCCTTACTCAAACCTGAACAAAACAAAGTATGCACCTGATGGAACCGTTATCCAACAATAAAAAAATATTAAAATCAACTCGCTATTTACCAACTATTTAGGCTTCTTTCTTATATCTAGTTCCAAGTCTCCTATTTAATCATTTACTCAAAAGGGGACTTGGCCTTATTTTAACTTTCATTCAAATCAGTTGAAGAATATTTCCATTGGTCACCTGACAAGACCGTTCGTCTGATGGATTCAGGTAGTAATTTGAAACATGAACTATTATGTCAGACATTCAACCACACTAGTAAACAAATTTTTATTTACAGTGACATTTATTGTATAAATAACTGACTATCAGTCTAAAAAAAATAACAAATATTTTAGTTACATTGTGACTAAAAAAAAGAATTGACTAATTAACAATAATATAACGAGACTTCATGTTATAGAGATAATTGCACTGACAACCAATATAAGTTATAAGTACAATTAAGTTAACCATTCAATCAACAATCTACATTTAACAAGTATGAGGAAACTAATACCTGTTGTTTTGGGATTTTTGTT
>JBDNFP010000247.1:0-9045 GCA_041689775.1 Spirosomataceae bacterium | reverse complement strand
CACTTGCGGCGGCGGCGGACTTGGATGATTTTTTTAATAACTTGCCAACTTGCGGCGGGGAGGTCTGAACTGTATGTTTTGATTCGCATTCATCAATATAGCCAGCCTTCCCGCTTTTTCAAATTAACTCAAACAGCTTCTAACCTGAACATTTCAGAAGAGCTAATTGAATACTATGCCAATTATGTCCTTTCTGCTCATGTTTTTCAAGTAAGGCAAAGAACCCAAAAATATCTGCTACTCATTTGCTTTGTGAAATATCAGTACCTGTATCTAAATGATATGATGATCCAGACATTTATGTCAACAACCCAGCAAACACTCCGGCAGGCCGACACTAGGAAAAATGAACTGCTGCTCCAATGGCAGCAGGAAAATCAACTCAATCAGGAAGAGATTTTGCTGGCCATCCTGGCAGAAGCCCCACTTATCAGATTACTCCAGGATACTGCATTTTCACTGGACAAAACCCAGGAGGAGAAATACAAGGTACTGATAGAGATTATAAAAAAACCACAGCACAATGAGTTTTTGAAATTAGTACCGGCTGCCGAAAAGCTGTATCAGCAATCCGTTAAAAGCATTGATAGTAACCTATTGTATCAGTCCATGGTAGAAAAATCCAGGGCTTTCCAGAACCGGATTTCTGAAATGTTACGCCATGTTGAGTTTATGGCTGCCAAGCCGGACGATAAGGTAATGGACGCTTTAAATTACTATCAGAAAAAGTAAGGGGATCTTACCCCCAGCGCCCCGATGGAATTCCTCAATAAGCAGAACGGCAACGTGTCCAACAGGCAAACAATGGCTTAAATGAGCCGCTCTACAAGGTTTTACTGGCTAAGCACATCAATAAATCACTTAAATCGGGCCGGATTGTTGTCGGCGTTTCCCACCAGTTCAAAGCCTTTGAAGACTACATGATAGATGAAACTGAGTGGGCAAATAATAGGGATAAGCTACTCGAAAGGGCGGGGTTGACCTATTTGGAAGAGTGGGACGCAATTCAGAGCGTGTTGGAAGACAAACTTGCTGATCAGTTCAAACAGACGTTCACAGCCATCAACAAAGGCCAGAACCCTGTTGTGAAGAAGCGGAAAAATAACACACTGCAATTCATAACCCGAAAAAAGAAAGAGCCGGTTTCCGTTACAGAACTATACCCGCCAGACCTTTATGTGCCTATCTTCGAGGTGCTGCATACGGTCAATGAACATACCGGGTTCACTAAAAAGCTAACCCATAAAATGGAGAAATACCGAAGGGATATTATGCCCGACACCGTTAATTTCGCTTCAATTATAGGCTGGGGGTACAATTTAGGTATCGGATTAATGGCGAAAAAATCAAAGAACATATCCCTGTCCGCTCTTGAAAAAACATCAAACTGGCACCTGTCCTCCAAAAACCTACAGGGAGCCAATGACAAAATCGTGTCTTTAATGGATGCCATGCCCATTCATGTTCTTTTTAAAGAGGAAGAAAATCTTTTACGGTCGGCATCAGACGGTCAAAAATTCACCACGGCGCTCAATTCTATCCACGCCAATTATTCTTCAAAATATTTCGGAAAAGAAAAGGGGATCGTTATTTACTCGTTCATGTCTGAGCATTACCCTGTATTCTATACGACTACGTTTTCTGCCAGTGATTTTGAAGCCTGGTACATACTGGACGGGCTGCTTCATTATCAGCCTGTATTACTGGCTGAACCAAAGAAAAGAAATAAAGAACAAAAGGGGACGGACGATAATGAAAATATAGAATCTGACCGGTTGCATTCCACTGACCAGCATGGAATTAGCTATATCAACTCAGCATTATGTTATTTATTAAAAATTGATTTTCAGCCAAGGTTCAAAACGATCCATAAGGTTAAATTATACGGAACTGCATCAACACCGATATCCAGCCAATCTGATTATCAGATAAATGCCGGGGGGAACATCAACTCAGGGATCATTGGAGAACAGTGGGACAACATTTTACGGCTGGTAGCTACACTAAAGCTAAAACATACCACCCCATCTATACTATTAAAACGATTGACATCTTATTCCAACAAACACCCTTTGAATTTAGCCCTGGTTGAATTGGGGAAACTGGTTCAGAGCATTTTTGTACTGAAATATATGGACCAGGAAGACCTCCGACGTAGAATTAACCATCAACTAACACAAGTCGAAAGCCTTCATCAGTTAACGGATAAATTAAATTTAGGCCATGACGGCCTGATTCAATTTGCCACCAAAGAAGAACTATTAATCATGGCGCGCAGTAAACAGCTCATTATCAATTCTATTGTCTGCTACAATTATCTTTATCAAACAAAAAAAATGATAGATGCGAGCCCACAGGAAAGAAAGGAAGTGCAGCAGGCATTATCGCACTCTGCGGCTTTTGCTTACCGGCATGTTAACTTTCAAGGGGAATACGACTTTTCAGATGATGTCATCCAGAATTCGCTAAAAGTAGATTTACAGAATATATTGACCATTGAAGAGTAAAATTGACTACAATAATCTTATATTCAGATGGTTAAATCAATCGCCTGGGAAGTTTGCCCCACATTTAAGTGACTCCCTAGCGTTCGGAGACTTCCGGGTCAGGGTGCACGGTGCGCATACCGTACCCTTAGGTTAGCTTCATTTTCGGTGCAGATTACCCGTTGGTAGGCTTGGTTAAGATGTCTTTGTGGTCGGTGTACACAGCCGATTTTAGTCGGTATTTACTAGGAATTGGAATTGAAACATGTGTTTAAAGTAGCAATAGAAAATTTCTGGGAAGGCACCGCCTTCCCGGTTAGCGTTTATGAAATTCGTCTTTATTTTTCCTAAATACTGAAATCCACGTCCGGTCGTTCCAGCCTACGTTGGCTCCGCCGGAAGCTGGCATCGGGTTTCCCCAAGGGGAGTTGAAGGGTAAATTTATAATAGCGTACATCACGCCGGCTCATGGAAGTCTGGAACACCATCGGCTGATCGAAAATAGTGACGTACCGCCGTGAGTTGAAAATATCATTGACGGTAAACACTAGACTACCCTGATTTTTCCACAACCCTTTCCGAAGGGCAAAGTCCGCCGTACTCACCGAGCGACGATACCCTTGCAACGATACTCCCCGACTATCGCGGGTACCACTCAGCTGGGCGGTAATATTAGCCGGTAATTTATAGGTCAGGTTCAATTTGGTATTGTACACCCATTGCTGTGCGCTGGCGGAGTCGGACTGGATCGCGGAACTCCGGGTATTAGCGCTAGCCAGTACGGTAAGGTTTTGGCCAATGTTGAATTTTAACGACTGGTCCAGACCGTACTGAATATGGGCCTTTGCGTTCAGAAAAGTCGTTACCAAAATTGACGGATCGTTGGGCGAGGGTTGCGTAAAGGGCTTAATCGTGTGATCCTCGTAGATATAGTAAGCGCTTACGAACCATTGTAATTGGTCCTTTGTAAACGTATAGGTTAGTTCGGCGGTATTGATAAATTCCGGCCGAACCGCGGGGTTACCAATGGTAATATTCTGACGGTCGTTGGCTTGGATGCCCACAAATACGTGCCGGAAATTAGGTCTGCCTACTTTCCGGCTCAGACTTAATGCCAGTTCGGAGGATTTACTCAGCTCTTTGGTTGCTGAAAACGACGGAAAGAAGGATTGGAACAAGTTTTGCCCGGTTTTGGAGGGGTACCTGTAGCCAAATGTACTTCCGTCGAAGCGGGATAAGCCGGTCAAACTTGATTGTTCAAGTCGTAGTCCTGCCTGAATATTGATGCCACTGCGCAATTGGCTGGTGTACAGTGCGTAGGCGGCGTTTACCGTTTCGCGGATATCGGCGTTCTGGGAGTAGTCCTGTAAAAGCATATACTCCTGTCCCGACTCGCCTAACTGTTTGAACAAATATTGCTGATCGCGGGCGTAAGTAAAGGTGCGCAGGCCAAATTCCCACTTGGCGGAGTCGCCCACGGGCCTGGTATAATCGAGTTGAGCCAAGTATTGGTTACCAATGATGCGGCCGTCGATGCGATTACGCTCGGGGTACGTGGGTTGGCTGTTACCCTTGGCGTCGAGTGAGGTAGTGTACCAATCGGCGGCGTTCGATACCCGGTTTCGCGTAAATGAAGTTGTGAGGTTTAGCTCCTCTTTTTTGCGGGTAAAGCTGTGTTTCCAATCCAAAGAAGCCCCCAGGTTCGTGAAATTATTCTGAGGATCAATGTTCCGGCTTCCGTTCCCCGTTTTCTTTCCGGCGGAATCGCGATAGGTATAGTCTTGATTGGAGACTGAATTATAAGCTCCGGCGGCCACGGTTCCACCGATGGTAAAGAGGTTGTGGGGGCTGGCGGCATAGTCCACGGCCAAGCGTCCATTCTGGAAGTGATTATTGAGATTAATGGCGGTGTTCTGGTCGAAATAGCTGGTGGGCAACCCCGTTCCGACGGTTCGGTTGGTACGATTGACGTAGCCCGTAAGCGGGTTCTGCGTAGCGTTCAGGCTGTACAGCGCCGTCACGTTCCAACGCCCTTCGCGCCAGTCTACGTTGGCGGTGGCGTCGTAGCGGTGGTTTTGTCCCAGGCTCACGCTCGCAATACCATTATAGCCGGGTTTCCTATTTTTTTTCAACACCAGATTCACAATCCCGCCCGAGGTAGAGGCATCATAACGAGCCGAAGGATTACTGATCACCTCCACGGACTCAATTTGATTAGCCGGGATCTGCGCCAGCGTAAGTTGCGTTGGTTTGCCGTTGATATAAATCGTGGTGGCCATGTTGCGCAGGCTGGGGTTACCATTCTCGTCCAGCGTAATGGAGGGTACATTACGTAGTAGCGACTCGGCGGTACCGCCAATACTCGTCAGGTTTTTAGCGACGTTGAACACCCGTTTTTCGGTACTCATTGTTAAGGCCTCTTTTTCACCTTTTACCTCCAATGCGCTTAAAAGTGTAGCGTCTGAACGCAGGGAAATCGTGCCTAAATTTACCGACGACTGGTTGGCAGTCAGTACATTAGATTGATTTATAGGCAGGTAACCCACGAAAGAAACCCTTACCCACAAGGGCGATAGCGGTAGATTAGTAATTATAAAATTTCCCGCTTCGTCCGCCTGTACGCCCCCGGTCAGGCTGCTGTCTGCCCCCGTTTTGGTCCATACGGTCACCGCGGCAAAGGGCAGCGGTTGGCGGGTATCGGCGTCGAAAACTCGTCCGCTGAGCTGCCCTTGGACGGGAGCCTGGGCCTGTACTGAACTCAGCACAAGCAGAAAAATTGAAATAGAAAGCAATGAGCGCATGATATATATGGAGAAGATTTGATTCGGGTACTATTTAGGAATCAAAATAAAGGGGCAATTTTGGAGATAAATTGGAGCAGGAAATTAAATTCCGGTTAAAATCAGCAATATGTCAGTAGGGTGCATCTACCCGTGTTTTGTTTGGTACAGATTGTCTTCAGTTTCATTTCTACATATTGTTGTCTTAAAATCCAGAATATTTATTCACGGAACATCAGAATCCATGAAACTACTACTCGTCGAAGATGAAAAGCATCTGGCCGATTCGATTATGAGTTACTTCCGAGGGGATGGGTACCTCTGTGAATGGGCTCCCGACTTTGTGACCGGCTCGCAGAAGATAGACCTGTACGAATACGACTGTGCCTTAATTGATCTTACCTTACCCGGTGGTAATGGTCTCGAACTGGTTCGGCAATTCAAGCAGAAAGACTCCACGGCGGGTATCATTATAATCTCCGCCCGTAACGCACTGGACGACAAGATTAGCGGGTTAGATATTGGGGCGGATGATTATCTGACCAAGCCTTTTCATTTATCCGAACTCAACGCCCGCATTAAGTCGCTCATTCGTAGGCGTACTTTTCAAGGAAAGCTGGATTTTGTTTTTCGGGAAATTACCGTGAAGCGAGACTCAATGGATGTATTAGTGAACGGCAATTTTATTATTCTGACGAAGAAGGAACTGGACTTATTACTATACTTCATCGCCAATCAAAACCGGGTACTCACCAAAGAATCAATTGCGGAGCACCTTTGGGGTGAGCAAGTTGACTCATTGGATTCTTTGGACTTTATCTATACGCACATCAAAAATTTGAGGAAAAAACTCGTGGAAAAGGGTTGTCCGGATTATATACAGTCGGTGTACGGTATGGGCTATAAGTTTACAGAACGCAGCTAAGATGAAATTACTCAATCGTACGGCTATCGCTTACTTTATTGTTTCCCTGCTCCTGTTGATTGTAGTGACGCCCATATTTTACCTTGTATTGAATGCACTGTTTGTGGAGGAAGCAGATGAAACGCTGGTAAGTCGGAAACAATTTGTGGTAGCCAGACTACCACAAATCAAGAGTGCGAAGGAAATTGCTGATTGGACACGCTTCGAAGATGATATTTCCGTCACGTCCCTTCCTGTCGGCACCCTGCCCCAGCCTGATACCCTTTACGAAGGAATAGAGCCCGGTGACGAGCATTTCAGGGAGTTAGCTACCCAGGTAATGATCAATGGTAGGCCACATCTGCTAATGATCCGCAGCTCGATGCTGGAAAAGGGTGACCTCATTAAGACCATTGTCTTTTTTCAGATTTTGCTGTTAGGAGCGCTGTTACTTTGCCTGCTGCTGATCAACCGTTGGATAGCGGGTAAAATCTGGCAGCCCTTTTACGAAACCTTGGCCAAACTGAAAGATTACTCGCTGAAGCGACGCACTCAGCCCAAACTTGGCCATACGGATATTGTTGAATTCAGGGAGCTAAACGGAGTCCTGGACCGGATGACCCATAAGATTCAGAATGACTTTACCAGTCTCAAACAATTTACCGAAAATGCTTCCCACGAAATCCAGACGCCGCTCGCCATTATCAAAAATAAGCTGGAGGTAATGATCCAGGACGAGGAGCTATCGGGAGAGCAAATGCTCAACCTGCAAACAATTTACGAAGCCACGGGACGACTCTCCCGGTTGAACCAGGCGCTTTTATTGCTCACCAAAATAGAAAACGATCAATTTTCTACCACCGAGCGACTTAATCTCAAAGTAGTAGTGGAGGAAACGTTAACTTTGTTTGAGGATTTTCTTCTGGCCAAAAATCTACGGGTGCACACAGATTTAACCGATTGTTGGGTAACTCTGAATCCTTCTTTGGCACGGGGCTTACTCACCAATCTGATTAGCAACGGTATTAAACATTGTACTGAGGACGGAACACTGAGCCTGATGCTTTCGGAGACAAATCTTATAATTTCAAATCCGGGGGCTGTTCCTACCCAACCCCCCGAGACTTTTTTTGAGCGCTTTAATAAGGCTAACCCCCGTTCTGACTCGTTGGGTTTGGGACTGGCAATCGTTAAGGAAATCTGTGAATACAGTAATCTAGCCATATTCTATGAGTTTGATGAAGGAGTTCATACCATAACGGTTCAGTTCGGAGAAACTACTTTTTGATAAAAGCCCCAATTTAGTAGCCTGTGCCAGATTTCCTTCAGATTCGCCGCGTACTATTGTGTTATTATTCTCACTAAAAAAACAGAAGACTATGAAACGCACAATCATGACGGCCCTGCTAACCGCAACCATACTGTCAGGGGCTATGGCTCAGAAAATGAAGGCCAGTACTGTCCCTGCGGTGGTTAAGTCGGCCTTTGCCCAGGCCTATCCTAAGGCTACGGATGCACAGTGGGAGAAAGAAAAAACTGGAGATTTTGAAGTGACCTTTGAGGAAGGTGATCAGGAAATATCAGTGGTATACAATAGCCAAGGTAAAGCGCTGGAGGTAGAGACCGAAATAGCTACTTCTGAGCTACCCGCCGCCGTTCAAATGGCTCTCAAAGGCAAGAAGATCCGGGAGGCCGCCCGGATTACCAAAGGGGGCAAAACCTACTACGAAGCCCAGGTAGGTCGTAAGGACTTGATGTTTGATGCTAGCGGAAAAGCTATGACCACCACCGAAGACTAACCCGAAGGAAATCTGGCTCAGGTCAGATTTCCTTTCTATAATTCTCAATCTATCGTGTTCCAAAATAAACTTACCCGCTTCTCGAGTCGGGCCACAGGAGCATCCGCCCTACTTTTTGTACTTCGATGGCAGGGTAGCCGAAGTCCTCCACAACCTTTCCCTGAATCAGATAGACTCCGTTGCCATTGAGTGGAAAGGATTGCAGGGAGGGAGGAAAGTAGACCGTATCGAAAAAACACCCTGTTTGTCAAGAAAGGCATCAAACTTCATAATTTTGCCATTCTTGGTCGAAACTGTTTTTGAGCAAACAAAATCTCCTACCATTCTTACTACTTGTCCGGTATGGGGGTAGTTAACACAAAACTTCCCTTTTCGCCACGAAGCCGATCCAGTCAGTTTTATTTCAGCCGCTTGCGCGAAAATATACGCTTTTAACGAACGTTTACAGCAGTTAATAATTTTGCCGTTGAGGTACGTAGAAAAGCGTACAAATTTGATGCTTATAAAGCTGTTTTGACCTCTAAGAGCAAAAACACGGCTGAGATCAGCCATCAGCTGCGGTTTTAACTCCTTATGTGAGTGACTGTTCCAACGGCTGATAACGCTTGCCCCAAAGAAAGTTAATTTTATGTAATTATTTGATATTCAGAAGGTAACGACCTCTACGTGGCGGATATACCCCTAATGTGTTAGCTACCTCCTAATTTACCCGCCGGAGCTACCTTTCGTATGTTTCCGATTACGGGAGACTCCATGCTACCGATACCGGATGGTAGTGATATTATCTGGTAATTTGTAGACGATTGGACCAGCTTGCGGCCGGAAATTCCTTGTATCCTGATATTGAAAGGAGAGCAGGATTTTGTTTTCAAACTCGTGACTTTGCTACGTACGGGAGGGCTCTTGCTACGATCGATAAGCCGTACACCGTAGACGGTTGCAACTACCCATTCGGGCCAAAAGTAAAATAGGAATTTAAAAAATGGTATCTAATTTTTTTGAACTGACCAATACCCGCTTACAGATTCCTTTTTTGCCCCATTGCTTCCAGGTAGCGGTAAACCGTTGAGCGGCCT
>JBDNFP010000246.1:0-4483 GCA_041689775.1 Spirosomataceae bacterium | reverse complement strand
ATTCATACCTATTTTGAGTTTGGCGACCCAAAAGTATGAAGTTTTCTGACGCCGCCCGGCTGCCCCGAAAAGGGCCATGGCCCTTTTCGGGGCAGCCGGGCTTTTTTAAACGACCGTTGCGTTTATTACTTGAATCCAAGGTTTTAAAAATGATCACCTTAAAAAAATACCATCAGGTATCGGTTATCTAAAAAATCTTAAAGTACTTGATTTGAGTGGGAATGATTTCGAAGTATTACCATCAACCTTTATTAACTTAACTAATTTGCAGGAGCTTTTTTTAAATGATGATAGATACTTTAAGTTTAAAAAAAGTATCGCTATTCTGAGTACACTACCAAATCTAAAATCACTCCATATCGAAAATGATGGCTTAAAATCATTACCTAAAAAAATATACAAAATAAGCCATTTAGAGTCATTGTATCTAAATAATAATCAATTTAAACAATTACCGATAGAATTGAAGGGATTGAAAAATTTGCAGTTTCTGGATTTTCAAAACAATATGTTAAGGCCGCCAACGCAAGAAATGCCAATAGAAAATTTTGGATTTAAAATTAATTTCTAGTTGTTAGCTAGTTATCCTAATAGTTATTTTGGACAGCTTTTCATCAAAAAAGCCCCCCAAAATAACTAAAATCCTGTTAACGGATAAATTATATTTTGAATAGTTAAAGTATCATAATAATTGGCATTCATGCTAATAGGTAATTCAATGTAGGGGCCCTAAAATCATGTCTTAGCGGTAGGGCAAAACCAAATCATGGTGTACTTATGCCGATTCCAGGCCCAAATAACGAGTACTCCCCAAAATCAAGGTAGGACCTGCCTGAAAAGCAGCTGACGCTTTCGCTGTTTATGTCTATTACGGAGATAATACACTGGAATGCTAGCCCGGCTCAACAAACGTCAAGAGGCGGTTAGTGCTGTTCTGGGCCGGAGTAGTACGAAGAATAATTCTGAGCAGTTGATATGCATGCAACCGCTTATCACTATCTTTCCTTAGTGTATTTTGCTTCGAAATTTTGGGTTGTGAATAAACCAACCAATAGAGTTTGTGTGGCCAAGGGGTCACTGAAACAGATAAATGAGGCCTGTAAGTCATAGCTTTTGAAGCCTGGTAATAGCAAACTCCATACATCACCGAATCGACTGCTCCGGTAGTTCCGATTTAATCCCTTCGTCCAGCGGCATTTTATCCGGGTCAGCCCCGGCTTTTTTGAGTAGTTGAGTTAATTGGTTTTGTAATTCTTTTAGTTTCCCGGCGTAGGCGGGGTCACTGATCAGATTACGACCTTCGCCGGGGTCGCTGGCCAAGTGGTACAGTTCGGCCATGTGCTTGTCGGGGCTGCCGTCGCCGGTGGGGTAGTGCATGTACTTCCACTCGTCGGTACGTACACCGCGCACGTTGGGGGTATACGGGAACTGCTTCTCGTAGTTGTACTCATAAAACCAGGCGGTACGCCAGTTGGTGGTGTCGCCCTGCGCCAGGCGTTTGAACGACTGTCCGTGAATATTCTGCAAAGCCGGGGCGCCGCATAATTCCAGAATCGTCGGGGCAATATCCAGCGTCAGTACTTGCTTATCTACCACAACGGGCTTGTTGGTAGGTGTTAGACCTGGATAGCGAACAATCAGCGGAATACGAATACTGGGTTCGTGCATGGTCCGCTTGTCTACCATGCCGTGTTCGCCGTTGAGCAGGCCGTTGTCAGAAGTAAACACAAAGATGGTATTGTCCAACTCGCCGGATTCTTTCAGCGTTTTGTATAATTCGCCTACGCTATCATCGACGGACAGGATAGTGCCCCAATAGGCGTGAATCATAGCTTCAAAATCTTTCACCGCCTCGGGCGAAGAGTCCGGGAATTTCTTGCGCCAGTCGAACAACGGCCCGTAGATACCGTGCCAGGTCGCCAGTCGCTGTTTGATCCACTCGGGCTTATCATCCAGTTCAAAAGCACTTTTAGGGTAGGGGATGCTCACCCCGTCAAATGCTTTGGCGTACTTGGGTTCGGGAGTATAAAAGCTATGCGGCGCTTTATGGCCTAGAATAAGCATGAACGGCTTGGTGCGCTCCTTTTTTAGCCATTCGTCGGCCATTTTGGTGACCACATGGGTGTAGTAGCCTTTTATTTCCCTACTACCCTGCCCGTTGATATTGAATTCAGTGTCAAAGTATTTGCCCTGTCCTTTATGCGTCACGAAGTAGTCGAAGCCGGGGCGGGGATTGTCGTTGTCTTCGCCCATGTGCCACTTGCCGATGTAGGCGGTTTCGTAGCCGGCCTCCTGCAATTGACGCGGGAAACTGGGTAAATCGACGGGGTACTCGGTAAAGTTATTGACTACCCCGTGGGCGTGCGCGTACTGTCCACTCAGGATGGATGCCCGGCTCGGTGAGCAAAGGGAGGTAGTACAAAAGTAATTTTTAAAGAAAACGCCTTCCTCCGCTAACTTATCAATGTTGGGGGTTTTCAGGTGGGGATTCCCCGCAAAACTCAACGCATCCCAGCGCTGATCGTCGGTCAGGATCACGACTACGTTGGGTTGCCGGGTTTCGGCCTGTTTTGAACAACGGGCAAAAGCGGAGAGGAGGATAAGACAAAGACTTATTCTTAGGGGCAGGACGAGGAGTATTTTCATAGGGATTGTACAAATAGAAATATTCAAGGGGTAAATCAAGCAACAGCCAACCATCAGAGTAGATAGATTGGCTGTCGATAAAAATAAAATCCATCGGGTATCTACTCGTTCACGCCCACTCGGCTGGCCCAGCCGTTGTACCGCGAAAGTAGTTTCTGTACTTTTTTCGGCATGGAAGCGGATAAGTTATTCATTTCTGATCGGTCTTTGGATAGGTCGTATAGTTCCCATTTCTTCTCCTCCTTCGACCATACCAGTTTCCAATTCCCTTGCCGAATGGCTCGGCTGTCATAATGCTCCCAAGCGATAAAGTAATGCGGGCTGCGGGTCTTGCCTTGTAAAATTGGCATCAGGCTTTTTCCTTCCACGGGTTTGATAGAATGCCCCTCAAAACTGGCGGGATACGTAGCCCCGGCTAGTTCCAAGCAGGTAGGCATGATGTCCATGATATGTCCCACCTGATCGGTCTGGAAACCTTTTTTGATAACCTTGGGGTAGTGCACAATCATGGGGCTGGAAATTCCTCCTTCGTGGGTAAAGCTTTTGTACAGCCGGAAAGGAACGTTGCCCAGGTTGGCCCATTCTTTTCCGTAGGCCACGTAGGAGCCTTTGTCTCCTGGTGCGGTAGTGAGTGAGCGTTTGTAAGCTTCTTCACCCAGGTCACGTTCGGCTCGGCCGCCGAGTTCTTCGGCGCAGGCACCATTATCCGACAAAAACATAATCAGCGTATTATCTAATTGGTCGGTAGCTCTGAGTTTGGCTACAATCTGGCCAATGCCCTTGTCCATGCGCGTCACCATAGCGGCGTAGGCCGTCATTTTCTGATCCCACTCTTCCTTATTCGGGGCGTCTTTCCAGGCCGATAGTGTGGGATCACGATCAGACAACGCAAGGTTGCGGGGGAGCAAGCCCATCTTCTTTTGCCGCTGATGGCGTTCCTCCCTTAGTTTGTCCCAGCCTTTGAGGTACTTGCCCCGGTATTTGGCCATTTCTTCCTCCGGTGCGTGTAAGGGCCAGTGCGGGGCCGTGTAAGCTACGTACATAAAAAAGGGTTTGCCCGAAGCGGCGTCAATGTAGTCCACGGCTTTATTGGAAATGGCATCCGTAAAGTAAAATCCTTCGGGGATCATATATGGTTCGTTCCCTTCCAGAAGCAACCGGCGGGGAAGCAGGCGGTAGTAGCTGTTGGCTCCGCTGATGAGGCCGAAGTACTTGTCAAAACCGCGTTGCAGGGGCCAGTTGGGGCGCTTTTCGCCCACGTGCCACTTGCCCGACATGTAGGTCTGGTAGCCGGCATTTTTAAGTACTTCCGCTACCGTAACGGTATTGCGGCTGAGCCAGCCCTGGTAGGGGTTTTCGGAATCACGGTTTTTAATGGTCGAAGTAACGACCATACGTCCCATGCCCGCCTGATGGGGATATACGCCCGTGAGCAGCGAGGCCCGGCTGGGACAGCAGCGGGCGGCGTTGTAGAACTGGGTAAACTTCACGCCTTTTGCCGCCAGCGCATCCAGGTTAGGGGTCAGGATTTCGGAACCGTAGCAACCAATGTCGCTGTACCCCAGGTCATCGGCCATGATGACGATGATGTTGGGTTTCTGGGCGTACAAGATGGGTGATAAGACGAACAGAAGTATCGTTAGGAGTGATTTGGCTTGCATAGTAGATTGGATTTTATCCATGATCTTATTGACTATGGAATGATTAAAAAATAAGGTGGTCAATTTCCGGGCTTGATCAGGTAATTCCATTTGGGTATTTTCTCATCAAAAGTGATGTAGCGACCCATGTCGTTTTTGAAGTTGTGGTCAAGCGGCCTCTTGGTGGCGTAAGTCTT
>JBDNFP010000245.1:0-3997 GCA_041689775.1 Spirosomataceae bacterium | reverse complement strand
TGACAATGTCATTGGTATGTACATCAACAAACACTATTTCAAAACAGGAACATATGGCGACTCCGTCGCTGAATGATCAACCCTTTATAGACACTACCGAATCGTTTATCTAACAGAATATTCAGAAGTTCTAATAAGGTATCGACCAGTAAGGGTTACGGTGGGCCTCCATGCTTTGTTTGATATGGGTCCAGAGTAGAGTATCATACCCACGATTGTCCAATTTTTTCCCCTTTAATTTTTTAGGCAGCACCAAATCACCTCCAACCGGCTTCAACTCTACCTTGATGGCCGTAATCACAAAGTCACCATCATTGATATCAAGTTCCATAATCATTCCGGGCAATCCGAAAATACGCTCCGGACCAGTAGACACGGGCAAATCATGGGCAAACCAGGCCGCTACCTTATGTTTTTTAACGGTATCGACAGTTGTTGCTAACATGCATACGTACCCATTGATATCTTTTATCTGATTCATCACCTTCCATCGCGGCGCTTGCAGGGTATCCTCAATCAGGTAGTGCTTACCCAACATTTCGATGATTTCAGTTTTGCGTTCTTTTTCAAAATCCCGGAAAATAAGGTATTCGTCCTGCCGCCAACTGTATGTACCATCTTCACTGCTTCCCTGATCACTGGCGTAAGTGTACAGACTTTGGGTGGGGGTAAATAATAACTTCATTTTGGATTTGCTGACATCATTATTTCCCCCGGTCAACTTGATCCGATCTTTTTCTTCCTGACTTAAAAAATCAAGCCGACTATAAATCCGGGACCAGTGGTAGGCCCGTTCGTAGGTAATTACACCTTCCATTTGCTGCGCTTTGGTCGATAATCCGATCAAAAGCACAAGGATAATTAGTAAGTATTTCATCGAGTTAGTTTTTAAAATTTCTATGTATATTTTTATAATCTAGTAGCCTTCTCTTCTAATCTTAGCCGTAACTCCCCGCATGTTGTAGGTAAAGCTTAGCATAAAATAACGGGCAAGGGTCCTGACCTGCTGATTAGATACAAAGTTTTGGGAGGCAAACTGCGAAATGCCCTTATTCTGATTAAATACATCATAAGACGTGAGCCGTACTTCTCCTTTTTTATCCTTCAAGAAAATTTTATACACCGAGAGATTCAGAATAGGCTGTGTTTGGTTGAAATCAAAACGACTGTTCTTAAATGTATTCAGATTAAAACGGCTGTTGAAGTAAATATCCGAAGGTAATTTATAGTTCATTTCTGCCCCGTAACTATTGTTCAATATCTTCTGGTTTTGACTCGAACTCAATGAGTACCTGGCGTTGTTAATACCCCAGGAAGCATTGGCGTACAAGGAAAATTTATCATTAGGCGTCAAGCTGATGTTCGTACCAAAACGGTAGTTATTATTGTTTGTTTCGTTCAGGATGTCATTTACGAATTGAAGATTTTTACTGTAAGAAATGGAGGTAAAGGCACCGATGGTACTTTTTGTTTTTACGAGGGGTATGCCCGCATCAAGGTACCCTCCAACAGAATTCCCCCCAGAAATATTCATGGGCTTGGTCCGGGTAATCAAATTCTGATCAATAGATTGATTATATATGATTTGGTTCTCGTAGGTGTTGTAGTTGAGGTTAGCAAACAGCCGGGAAAAGTTACCCGGGTTAAACATATTAAAACCCAAACTAAATGAATTCGTCAACTGAGGTACCAAACCTGGATTACCTTCCCGGATAAATAAAGGATTACTATTATCAACCACCGGTTGCAGATCCCTGACGGTGGGCTCTTCCACGCTCATGGAGTAATTGAAATACAAGTATTTATTATTTTTCAAATCAAAATTCAGGGTAGCATTGGGGGTCAGTTGCTGAAAACGTCGCTCAACCTTCGTGGTTTCCGTGGCCGATTGATCACTTTTAAACTCGCCTCGCAGGTCAAACCGTACGGCGGCAAGCCCGGCCGAAAAGTTGAGTCCCTTATACGAGTACCTTACGCTACTACCTACCCTATTGTAGGTAAGCTGATTGGTATAGTACCGGCTGAGTACGTTGTTCTTCACCGAAGTTTCAAACCCGATGTCAAATACATCCCGATCTACTTGGTCTCTCCGGATGCTAGTATTGTAGAAGGTTTCCCAGTAAAACCGTTTGGCAAAGGGTTCTATCATATACAAGCTACCCTTCAATTGGTTAGTTTGGCTATTCGTCAGGTTATTTTGGTTGATGTTTAGGATTTCGGGTTGATCAATCTCTTTTTTATAGAACTTGTTAACCGATAACTGCGAGGCATCTCCGTTAGTATTATTGATGTTGTAGCCAATACTAGCGGCAAAGTTCCGGCCTTTCTTAGCAAATTTATGCCGGTAAATGGCGGTATTCCCCATGGCAAAGGAGTTGAAACGAGCATCGTTGGCAATGGTTGATTCGGTGGCTAACCGGTTCTGATCTTGAAAGAATTGTTGAAAACTGCTAAATCGATTACTGCCATTTCCCAAACGAGCATTGCTAATGACAATAATGGTATTGAGCGAGTCAATCGTTTTTTCAAAACGGATTCCTCCCCGGTGATTGGTATTCACATTCAATTTACTGTTATCGTCGGTAGTTCGGAAAGTACCATTGGCGAGGAAATTCTCCCGATTGGCGAGGGCATCGAGAGTACGCTCGGTATTATTGTAGAAATAATTAGTACTAAATTTAGTCTTCTTATCTTCAAAATTATAGTTGACGCCCCCCGCCCAATTTTTGGAGAAACCACCGTCGCGCTGATCTCTGCCGCCGGAGATTGTCAAGTTTTCTTCGTTGTTATCGTCGCTAATGATGATAAAATTTCTTCCGCTGCTAAACCCGAAATCACCGTCCTCGCCCCAATTAAATGACTGACTACCCCGAAAATCCTGGTAGTCGTTCCACCCCAAACCACTTTGGTTGGTGTTGTTACCAAAGCCCACGATGGCAAACTGCTGCTTGTCGCTGAACCGATTGTAATTTACTTTCCCCTCGGCCCGATTATCAGTCCCTCCTCCCACGGTTGCCTTGCCAAAACCCCCTTTCTTATGGCTGTCTTTCAATTCAAGATTAAGGGTTTTTTCTTGTTTTCCGTCGTCCACCCCCGTTATTCGGGATTGCTCTGATTTCCCGTTGAAAACCTGGACTTTCGAAATAGCTTCGGCTGGCAGGTTTTTGGTAGCCATTTTGGGGTCATCACCAAAGAACCGTTTTCCGTCAACCGTCACACGCTTTACTTCTTGTCCCTGTGCTTTTACGGTGCCGTCCTGCTCTACTTGCATACCAGGTAAGCGCCGAAGAAGATCTTCCACGGTGGAGCCCGGCGGCACCTTAAACGAACTGGCGTTGTATTCAACGGTGTCGCCCCGGATACTTAATGGTGCACGAGCTGTTTTGATGACTACCTCAAATAAATCCTGATTCAACATCGTAAGTTGGATGGAGTCTAAATCAGTTACATAAGAGTCTTGATTATTGACTAGCTTCTCGTAGGGCAGATATCCCACGTAGGAAATTTTGAGTAGATAAGCAGTTCTTTTCAGATTTTTGAATTCCAGTTGTCCCTGTTCGTTTGTTCTTCCATAACTCAACAAGGAGGAGTCCTGGGGCGTGAGTAACATTACCGTTGCACCCGGTAATACAGCCCCGGCTGAATCAACAACAGTGCCTTTGAGTGTGAATCGACCGGTAATTTGGGCAGTGGCCGCCCAACCGATTAGCAATAAAAAAATCGAGAGTAAAAGCTTTTTTAAATTCATAGGAAAGGTTAACGGTAGACAAGTAGAATTAACTGGTAATGGATTATATGGGTTGATTTCGCTATATTGGTGTCATGCTACATACTCATCCCATCCTGTGCCCCCATTGCGATAGTTCCGACACGGTCAAGAACGGCCTCCGCCCCAACGGCGACCAGCGTTGGCGCTGCAATCGGCATAGCTGCCAGAAAAGTTTCCAACTCTGCTACCGCTACAACGCCAACAATATAGGCATGGGTCAGCAGATAG
>JBDNFP010000244.1:0-14567 GCA_041689775.1 Spirosomataceae bacterium | reverse complement strand
TATCGGCGATCTGGTCGATCTTGCCCCCCTGGTCGCTGAAGATGACCACCTGGCAGCGCAGGCGGAAGGTGGCCTTCTTGCCCGTTTTATGGACCAGTACTAGTGCCGCACGCTGCTCGTCACTCAGGCTGATGTATCGTTTCTTTCCTTGCATAGACGCAAGGTAAAAATTATATCCATATTTACGTCCGACTACTTATTAACCTGGTTATCGACGTATTCGATCACCGCTCCAACCTGGTAGCCTTTGGCCTTATACTGCTTCGTTATTTCCTTTTGAATAATAGTCGGTAATTCACTGACTTTTCTTCCGTATGTGGTACTCACCAGTTTATTATCGTTACCATAGAAAGCTACCCTGTATTGGCCTTTTGTAAAAGTAACTTCATCAAGCGTTGCGTTTCTTGCCCAGCGGGCATCCTCTACCTTACCAAAATCGGCATAGAAATTATCCATGGCAAGGGTACTTGCCTGAGTGCTGGCCAATTTACGGAGTGATTTGTGCTCTTCTCTTTTTTGATTCTGTTGTTTATAATCTGCCCTAGTAAGCGTTTGGGCATACGACTGAATTGAACCTAAGGTTACCAAAGTGACAAATACGGAAGTGATTAGCTTTTTCATTATGCAAACTATTTTAGGGTGTAAAACCAAATGAATTAATGATCCAAAAGTACCCGGCCCACTACCCTGTAAGAACAGACTATCATTATAGAGGTGTAGGTAGGTAGGCCAATGGGCTGAAACTATCGTTGTAATTTGTTTTATTTGTGGTAAAGACTAACCCCATACGGCTAAAATGAACTGCCTGATCATAGATGACAACCCGATTGCCCGTACTACTCTTCGAAAACTCTCCGAACTTGTTCCTGACTTAAAAATAATAGACGAATGTGCCAGTGCTGCTGAAGCCTACCGGATAATCATCTCTCAACCAATAGATTTACTCTTTTTAGATATCGAGATGCCCGACATGACAGGACTTGAATTAGCCAAAAGCCTGGAAAACTACCGCCCAATCATCATTTTTACAACGTCCAAAAAGGAATACGCCGTCGAAGCCTTTGAACTCAATGTGGCTGATTATATCACCAAACCCGTCACTCCACCCCGTTTTCTTCAAGCCACAGAACGGGCACAGGACGTATACCGAAGTCGGCAAACTACGGTGAAAGTAGAAAATGAGTCTTTTATTTTTATCCGGGATTCTAATGTAATTCGACGTATACAACTAGACGACGTGCTCTTCGCCGAAGCAATGGGTGATTACGTAAAACTGTATACACCCGATAAAATGTATTCGATTCACTCTACCCTCAAAGAGGTAGAAGCCAAATTACCCATTCCCCGTTTCATGAGAGTTCATCGGTCATTTATTGTGCAAATCAGCCGGATCGATAGCATGGAGGGATCTACCTTGGTCATACATAATAAGTTGGTGCCAGTAGCTGATACCTATCGAACTACACTCAATAAGCGACTAAGTATTCTGTAAGAGGTTCAACTGGTATATTACCCTTTCTACCGACTACATCATCCATCCTGCCGACTGACTATTGGTACACAAAAAGGGTACTGGTACTTTCGTTATATTTATTGGATAAATGGAAGCGTAACATTGACCCTTAACTCATGAAAATCAGGAACATTATTAACTGTTGCATTCTTGGCTTTGTGTTAGGAGTCGCTATCCTGATTGTGGCCCAATACTTTGTCACCGACAATATTCGCCAATTGATTCAAGGCAATGAGGCGCTCATCTTACAATATCGGCAGAGCAATCGATTAGTAAACCTTGAAAAGGACATTTCCATACTTGACTACCGGTTGAGGATAGCTCTGACAGCCGACTCCAATGAAATACATCGCCTTAGGGAGGATATAACTCAGATTCAGAACGACGTTGAAGAAATTAAAAATCTTGATCCGGGAGTAGGGGACTCCCTCATAGAAATCAATCTGCTGGATAGGCTCATCAATCAAAAAATTAAAAAAATTAATGCTGCACTAGCTCAATTGAGGCAAACAAAAACGAATCTGTCCGTTCTTGGTAAATCAGATTCTATAACCCAGGAGATTTCGCGGCTGATACACTCGGCTGATACAACCGGGCGTGCTAATCTAGCTTTGAAAATTGAAAAGGCTGATCGAGATGGGAGACAAGTACTCAGCCTCAATCTGATTGTAGTTATTCTTATACTATTACTATTCATAGGCTTATTTCTCCTCATTCTTAGTCGACTCAAAAAGCAAGAGGTGCTCGTAAACCAGCTAAACAACAGCGAGAAAAAATTGAAAGAGGCTGCTCTGGTAAAGGAAAACTTCCTTTCCAACATGAGCCACGAAATTCGTACTCCGTTGAATGCGATCCTGGGCTATACTAATTTGCTTCAAAAGAAAAAGTTACCCGCCGATGCCAGGCTGTACCTACAAACCATCCACCAATCTGGTGAAACCTTGTTAGCCATCGTAAATGATATTCTGGATTTATCAAAAATAGAATCAGGAATGATGCGAATAGAGCAAGTACCATTTTACGTGAGAGATGTAGCGCATACCGTCGAATTAATGATGAGGAATAAAGCCGATGAAAAGGCACTGAAATTTTGCATTATAGTCGATCATAACGTACCAGCCTTGCTGATTGGTGATGCTACCAGGCTTACCCAAATACTGGTAAATCTGATCGGAAACGCAATTAAGTTTACAGACCAAGGCCATGTAACAGTAGCAATCGGGAGTAAAGTGAAGGGGCAGGATTTCGTGGAAATTGAATACTTAGTTGAGGACACTGGTATCGGAATTGACCGGGGAATGCTTGACACCATTTTTGAACGGTTCAGGCAAGCCGAAGATGCCACTACCCGAAAATACGGTGGAACTGGCTTAGGGCTTTCGATTGTACGAGATCTCGTACATCTTCAAAGCGGACATATTGAGATTAAAAGCGAAATAAACCAGGGAACGAAAGTATTATTTACCATCCATTACCCACTAGATGATCAGGTAAATGCTGACCTAGAAGCAACCATATTGTCAGAACCCAAAGCTACCCAAGACGACGATATGCTGGTATTGGTAGTAGAAGACAATGTGATCAATCAAGGGTTAATGAATCATTTATTGAACCATTTAGGTGTAAAATATCGGTTGGCTGCCAATGGAAAAGAAGCACTAAAACTTTTACAGGAGAATAACTTCGACCTCGTCTTGATGGATATACAAATGCCCATCCTGGATGGCTATGCTACCACCAGAGAAATCCGGCAAACGATGGGGCTGTCAGTACCCATCGTAGCCATGACGGCCCACGCTATGATGGGTGAAAGAGAAAAGTGCATCAGCCTGGGAATGAATGATCACATCGCCAAGCCTATCCGGGAAAATGAACTCCAACGTATCCTGACACGCTATACTCCTACGGTCTTACCAGCAAAAATACATCCTGCTGGTAGCAAAGTTGATAACGGGAAGGCTTATCAGTATATTAACCTAACCTACATGCGTGAGATTAGCAACGGAGATCAAAGTTATGAAAAGCTGGTCACAGAACAATTCATTGATCTACTACCACAGGAACTAGCCGCTCTGCGGAGTGCTTTTGAGGCAGAGCAGCCTGATGATCTTAAAAAGGTTGCGCACGGAATGAAATCAACCGTGGCCATTATGGGGCTGGACCTTATCCTTACTCCACACCTCGACGCAGTCGAATACGGTTCTTCGGACGTAAGCAATCTAAAAAAAGAAATAGAAAAAATCGTTACTATCAGTGAAAACGCTTTGCTGGAAGCAAGCCAGTTTATCAGGCAATTCTGAACGACTCGCTCCGTTCACCTCACCTCTAACATACTAACAATCAGTTTTTTGTGTATTAGAATACACTCTCGTACCGAAGTAATAGTATCATAACCATGATAAAAAGAATCCAACTAGCCAAACTCAATCCGATAAAGGGCATTCCGTTCATTCGAGAAAACGCCAAAATAGTTACCCAATACGTACTGACTGTTTTCTTCATTGGGCTAGGAATATGGTTTATTAAACACGAAGAGACCGAACTACGCCAGGTTCGTCAGATTCTGGTCTCCGCCAGCTGGCAATGGGTAGTAGGCGGGCTTCTCGTTACTGTACTGTACATCGTATTTCAAGGGCTCATGTACATCGCAGCGTTCGCCGCCGTAGGGTCCAGGATTACATTAGGCGAGTCAGTAATACTGTTTCTCAAACGCAACTTTATCAGTGTGTTCTTACCAGCAGGTGGCATATCGTCACTCGCCTTTTTTACCTCACCACTCGAAAAGCGGGGAGTTAACAAGTCACAAATTCACTTTGCATCCTCTATCTATGCATTTATTGGCATACTTTCGGTTGTTGCAGTAGCAATTCCAGCTTTCCTGTGGGCTATCTCTGCGGGCAATGTTGGTTGGGGCGAATGGGCCGCGTTACTGACCATCACGAGTATATGTGTAGTAGTCTATTTAGTGTACCAATCGCTCAGTAGAGAGGGCAAAGCACAAACTCTACTACTAAGAATCGCTCCATCCGCCGAAATCTATCTCACCAATTTTCGGAACAACTCAATCCGCAGGACTGACTTTATAATCTGTATTCTGTACAGTATCATCATCGAAATCATTGGCATTGCTCATGTCTATATTGCCATGGTTGCTCTTGGCCTTGAACCTTCTTTACCGGCGGCGGTGATGGGTTACCTTATCGCGGTTATCTTCCTGATCGTGTCCCCTTTCTTGCGGGGGTTTGGAGCCATCGAAGTATCCATGGCGTATATTCTGATCCGGTTTGGCTATACCGATACCGCCGCTATCTCCACAACTTTCTTGTTTCGTTTTTTTGAATTTTGGGTCCCTCTCTTTACCGGAGCGGCCAGCTTTCTGGTAAAGGTCAATAAACTCTTCATGCGTATATTCCCGGCGCTCTTCCTGTTCTTGCTGGGTATTATCAATATAGTATCGGTACTCACTCCGGTAATCAGCCAGCGATTAAACTGGATTTTGAATTTTCTACCCATGGGAGCCGTTACGGTCTCTAACTATTTTGTGCTCCTAACCGGTCTGTTTCTGCTGGTTACGGCTGCATTTATGTTAAAGGGTCTCAAAACAGCCTGGTTTTTCGCAATGGGGCTGAGTCTACTATCTCTGGTAGGTAACCTTACAAAGGCTGGTGACTACGAAGAGGCACTCTTTGCCGTCGTTGTAGTTTTGATCCTGATCTCATCCCGCCGCGAATATTATGTAAAAAATAACCCTCGGCTCGGAGTAATTGATATCCCAACTATTTTACTCAGTTGTGGGGCCGTTATTGTCTACGGCTGGCTTGGATTTTATTTCCTCGATCAAAAGCACTTCCGGGCTAACTTTGGCTTTTTTGAGTCATTACACTATTCCGTACTCAACTTCTTTCTGATCGGAAGCGATACCCTCACCCCACAAAATATTTTTGCCCAAAACTTTGTATACTCTATTAATATCGGCGGTTTGTTTTGCCTGAGTTTTCTGGTTTACGTACTTGTTCGCCCGTATGTAATCAGAGCTACCTCGGGCAAAGAAGATCTGGAATGGGCCAAGTTACAACTCACAGCCTACGGTAATTCTTCCTTAGATTATTTTAAGACCTATTCTGATAAGCTAATTTATCGTTTCACGGAAATAGACGGCTTTGTTTCCTATCGTATTTCGGGAAATTATGCAGTTGTGCTCGAATGCCCGGTTTGCTCTTCTGTACACCTCGCAGTCGGTATCAAAGAGTTTGACATCTATTGCAAACAGAGTGGTTTAAAAAGTATTTATTTCCGGGTTCCAGAAGAAAAGTTGACTGCTTTTGGAACCAAGAAAAAGCTATTTCTGGGGCAGGAAGGAGTACTGGACTTGGTGGGCTTTTCCCTGGACGGAGGCGATCGAAGCTCGATCAGGAACGCGTTAAAGAAGGTAACAAAAAGTAATTTTCACGCACAGATCTATACCCCACCTATTAGTGATGGTATACTACAAAGGCTTAAATCGGTCTCAGACGAATGGCTAACCACGACCGAACGAACCGAAATAGTCTTTTCGCAAGGTATGTTTGACTGGGATGAGTTGAAGCAACAAACCATCATTACCGTCGAAAATCAAGAAGAAAAGGTAGTCGCCTTTCTCAACATAATTCCGGATTATACAAAAAGCGTGGGTAACTATGATCTGATAAGGAAAACGGCTGATGCTCCCAACGGGGTCGTCGATTTTATCATGGTTCAATTATTTAATCACCTGAAAGAGAAAGGGTACACTGCCGTTAACCTGGGCTTTGCTCCCCTTTCAGGTAACGCCGATCCACGTAGTTTTCCGGAGCGATCCATGAAGTTTGCGTACGAAAAAATACGTTCGTTTTCACACTATAAAGGGCTGAGGGCATCCAAAGAAAAGTTTTCGCCAAAATGGTATAATAAGTATTTGATGTATGACCAGGACTACGACCTATTCACCATTCCCAAGGTACTTTCTAACGTAATTAAGCCCTGATTTAAAGTCGATTGCTAAGAGCATGATCAAGACAACTAACAGAAGGGCATCCGTAAAGAGTATGCTAACCGTACTCTTTCTTACTATGCCTTGGCCAGGCTACCTCACTTTCTGCGGAGCTCAGACGCAGGAGATTCCTTTGATACTTATGCCTGCCGGAGAAATAAATAGCACACCCCTTGTGCTATTACTATCGGGCGATGGAGGTTGGACAAGTTTTACGAATACTTTTGCCAACATAATCGTGAAACAGGGGATCTCAGTGGTTGGGATAGACTCCCGAAAGTATTTCTGGTCTGAGAAAACCCCCGATAAAGCCGCTGCCGATATTTCTGCGGTCATTACAGATTACTTACGGCTCTGGAACAAGAAGACCTTTATTCTGGTAGGTTACTCCTTTGGGGCGTCAGTGGCTCCGTTTGTTGCCAACCGACTGCCTACTACCCTGAGCACCAAGCTTACCAGAATTATCTGCTTCTCTCCTGACGAGTATGCTTCCCTCGAAATCCATCTGTCCGATATGCTCAATCTGGGAGTCAATACCGGAAAGTACCATGTATTCAATGAGATAATTAAAGGTAAATATTTACTCCCAATCTGTGTATTTGGCGAGGATGAACAAAACTCCCTGAAAGAAAAATTGCCCAGAGCTGGTATAAAAGCCCACGTTATTCCCGGAGGGCACCGCTACAACAATGATTACCCGGCTTTGATCGCCTACCTGACCTCCACGTATCACAATAAAAAATAACTTCCGACCAACTAGTACTTACCCTTTTCATCGACAGTTTTCCCCTTTCTACCGCTCTATTACTTCTGTCTAACGACTCCTCTTTGTAGGCCAAAGCCCCGCCTAATACCTTTGAGTCAGCAAAAAAGAAAGGTCTCGACCGAAGATTTTTTTGCTAAAAACCAGGCATTAACCCTAATGACAGCAGCATCATGAAACTTGTAAATATTGCCGCAACTATTTCCCTTCTCATTATGCTGGGAAGCTGCGCATCGGTTAAGGTAGATCAGATTAATAGTGCCCAACTGAATAATTATAAAAAATACGCTTGGGTAAGCCCTGATATTGAGGTTGACCATAATCCGCTGTACAGCAGTTCCATGACCGACACAAATATTAAGTCCGCAATCCGGACCGAGTTGGCTAAAAAGGGAGTTTCCGAAGACAGCCAAAACCCTGATTTTTTGCTGATGTATCATATTTATACTACCCAAAAAAGTCAGTCTGTTCCCAACGCCTCCCCCATGATGTCACCTTTTGGGTATGGATTTGGCCCTACCGCATTTTTATTCAGAGGTATGATAGTACCAATTGGATACAGCGGCTACTACAACCCTTGGAATAGCGGATACCATACCGTTCAGTACACCGAAGGAACCCTTATCATTGATGTCCTTGACGCTAAAAGCCACGAGTTGGTATGGCGTGGTTCCATAGCGAACCCAGTCAATGACCCGGCTCATCTCGGCAAGCAGTTTTCAAAAGAGAGTCGTGAAATTCTAGCCAAATACCCCTCCTTTAAGTCGTAGTTTGTTAACAGGCCCGACATCCAACTGGGTCTGTATTTTACACCTTTTTCGCTCCTATTCATGAAACGACTATTCTTTATTCTGCTCCTTGTAGTTGCCCGGTCGACGGTCAGCTTTGGGCAGGATACGATCCAAATATCACTACCAAAAGCACAGGAGCAGTTCATTCAAAAGAACTTTGCCCTGCTTGCCCAGAAGTACAACATCAATCTGGCCGAAGCGGCCGTAGAACAAGCGCGTTTATGGTATAACCCCAATCTTTTTGTCGAAACCAATCTTTATAACGGTTATACTCAAAAAGTACTTCCCTTTGCCAGGCAAAAAGATCTGATCAATCCCACCGGAGGTTTTATTAATATTCAGCTCCAGCAGGTAGTTAGTCTTACTGCCAGCCGTAGTAAACTAGTAAAGCTTGCTGAAACAAACGTTTCTTTGCAGCAAGCCGCTTTTCAGGACGTCATGCGGCAGGCCCGGGCAATTCTCTCCCAAACGTTTGGTAACCTGGCCTCCGAGCAAGCTAAACTCTCCTTACTCGCTTTGGAAACGGCACGACTGGAAACTCTACTGGACGCTTTTCGCGCTCAGCTGCGGCTGGGAATTATTGCCCCCTACGAGGTGACCCGCCTTGAACTGGAACAGAAAATCTTCGAGAGAGATCAGGCAAACCTGCGGGGACAAATAGCTCAGGATGAGTCCACTTTACGAATTCTACTTTCCCAAAGTGGAACCGTATATATAGTACCAATAGCCGAACAGACGGCAACGCTAACTACTCCCGACCTGATCCAATTGGTAGACCTCGCATTTACAAATCGTCCTGACTGGAAGGTTGCCCAGGAACAAATTAATTACAATCAGAACAGCCTGATTTATCAAAAATCGCTGGCAATACCAAACCTGACTTTGGGTACTGATTACCAACGAATAGGGTCGGCGTTTCCTAACTATCTGGGTGTGCAGGTTCTGATGGACCTCCCGATCAAGAACAAAAATCAGGGCAATATTCAAAGCGCCAAAGTAAGTATTGACCAGTCAAAGATTTCCGCCGACCTAAGCCATCTTCAAGTAGAGCAAGATGTAGTAACCGCCTACCAACAGTACCGACAAGCGGTGGATTTACGCCTGAAACTAACCCCTGATTACCTGCAAAGTATTGAGGAGATATCAAAAAATGCCACCGAGGATTACGCAAAAAGAATCATTGATCTGGTGAACTACCTCGATAAAATAAGAGCCTACCGCGATGCCCAACTGAATCTGATTGATATCAACAATGATTTGTACCAGGCCCGCCAGCAAATCAACTTCGTTACCAATACCAAAACGTTTTAAACTACCCTCATAGCTCATGAAATTAATTGTTAAACTACTGCCTTTGTTACTGCTGGGCTTAGCTGCGTGCAGCAAACCAGAAAAACCACAGGAAGCCGAAACAAAAGATACCGGTTCTGCCTACCGAACCGATACAGTCGAACTACGAAACTTTGAGGAAGAACTCCAATTTACTGGTTCTGTTTCCTTTGATCAGAAAAAGGTGGATCGGGTTTACCCTATTGTGAGCGGTACAGTAATGGATGTAAAGGCTGATCTTGGTTCTTACGTTCAAAAAGGCCAACTGCTGGCTACCCTGCAAAGTGGAGATCTAAGTGACTATCTGAAAGATCAGAATACCGCCAAGGCAAACTACGATATTGCTAAGCGTACCGCTGATAATGTAGAACAGCTTTACAAAACCAAGTTTTCCTCAGAAAATGACTTGGTCAATGCGAGCAAACAACTCGAAATAGCGAGCTCAGAACTTGAACGATCTACGCAGGTACTAAAACTATACGGAGGCTCAACTTCCAGTAAGCAACCAATCTTTTCAGTCAAAGCTCCGGAAAGCGGCTATGTCGTGGAAAGAAACGTGAATACCGATATGCAGATCCGGCCCGATAACACCACGCCTTTGTTTACGATCTCTGACTTATCGGATGTTTGGGTACTCATTAATATCTATGAATCGGATATTCAGGCGGTCAAAGAAGGGCAACAGGTAAGCATCACCACGCTTGCGTACCCTGGTCGGGTCTTTCATGGCGTCATCGATAATATCAGTCGGGTGGTAGATATCGATAGCAAGGTGGTGCAAGCCCGGGTGATACTTCCTAATACCGACGGTATGCTCAAACCAGAAATGTTTTGTGCCATCAAATTGCACAACGAAAAGCCGGAAAAGTTACTGGCGGTCAATCCCATATCGGTAATTTTTAGTCAGGATCAGTATTTCGTTATCCGCGAAAAGAAAGATAGAACCTACGAGTCGGTACCCGTAGAAATTCTGAAAAATACCTCCAAATACATGTACGTGAAGGGTAATCTCGAGCCCGGCGACAAGGTGGTTACCGAAGGTGCCTTGCTATTATTCAGTGAATTAACCGACAACTAGTTTCCGATGAACAAGCTTATCAAAAGCATCATTGGCTTTTCCCTCAAGAACAAAGCCATTATATTCTTTATCACCCTACTGGTGGTAATTGCCGGAGCGGTCAGTTTTTATTTTACTCCCGTGGAGGCATACCCTGACGTTACTAATACCGAGGTAGTCATCATTTCCCAATGGCCCGGGCGTAGTGCAGAGGAGGTGGAACGGTTCATTTCCATTCCCATCGAAACGGAAATGAACTCCATAAGCCACAAATCCGCACTTCGATCCATCAACCTGTTTGGCCTTTCCTTCATAAAAATAGTATTTGAAGACGGGGTTGATGGCTTCAATGCCCGCACGGAGGCCTCTCAGAAGTTATCCAATATAAATCTACCCCAGGGAGTAAACGCCGAGATTCAGCCCCCGGCCGGTCCCACCGGGGAGATCTACCGCTACACGCTGGATTCCAAAACCAAGACCACCACCGAGTTGAAGACGATCCAGGATTGGGTAGTTGAAAAAAACTTAAAAGCGGTTTCGGGAGTGGCGGATGTGGTAAGCTTCGGCGGACACGTCAAAACATTTGAAGTAAGTGTTAATCCAAATTTGCTTGCCAAGTACAATCTGACCGCAATTGATATATACAATGCGCTCCAGCGGGCCAATGTAAACGTTGGCGGAGATGTGCTACGGCAAGGACAACAGGCCTTTATAGTGCGGGGTATTGGCATTGTATCGAGCGTTTCGGATATTGAAAAAATCATCGTCAGTAACCTCAAAGGAGTACCGGTTAGGATGACAAACATAGGCACCGTGCACGAGTCTTCGCTTCCTCAGCAAGGAATTGTGGGGCGCGACGATCATGATGACGTCGTAGAGGGTATTGTGTTGATGCGAAAAGGAGAAAACCCGGGGGAGATATTACCTGTTCTGAAAGCCAAAGTAGACTACCTGAATTCCATAGTTTTACCTCAGGATGTGAAAATAAAGGTGTTCTATGACCGTACCGAGCTGAATACCCATACCCTACACACGGTAGGCGAAAACGTCCTTATGGGCATTGTCCTGGTAACTCTTATCCTTCTCATCTTTTTGGCCGACTGGCGCACCACCGTGACGGTAGCACTGGTAATACCGCTGTCTCTGCTTTTTGCCTTTATACTAATGCGAGCCAAAGGGATGAGTGCCAATCTTTTGTCCATCGGTGCCATTGACTTCGGTATCATCATAGATGGCGCCGTGGTGATGGTGGAAGGGATTTTTGTGATGCTGGCCCACTGGGCGGCGACGGAGGGGATGGAGAAATTTAACAAACGAGCGAAACTGGGGCGTATCTTCAAAACGGCAGTGGAGATGGGCCAATCTATTTTTGTGTCCAAACTCATCATTATCACGGCTCTTTTACCCATCTTCTCATTCCAGAAAGTGGAGGGAAAACTGTTTAGTCCGCTCGCTTTCACGATGGGATTTGCCCTGCTAGGTGCGTTATTACTAGCCCTGACCTTTGTGCCGGTTATCAGTAGTATTCTGTTGAATAAGAACGTGAGAGAACGGCGCAACCCGGTTGTAGACTGGCTAAACCGGAACTATTCTCCGTTGTTAGATCACGTTATGGCCTTCCCGAAACGAGCCATTATCACGGCGGTGGTTGCATTAAGCATTGCCATATTTGCTTTCCGTTGGGTCGGGTCCGAGTTTTTACCCCACCTCAACGAAGGCTCCATTTACGTACGGGCCAGTATGCCGCTTTCCGTTAGCCTGGAAGATAGCTACCACTACACCCGGAAATTCCGTCAGATTTTCGAAAAATTCCCGGAAGTAAGGGGAGTGATTTCTCAGACGGGACGGCCCAACGACGGTACCGATGCCACGGGCTTTTTCAACCAGGAATTCTTCGTGGATTTGTTTCCCCAGGATGAATGGAAACGGGATATTACCAAAGCCCAGCTCATTGAGCAGATGCAGGCAAAGTTGGTATCCTACAAAGGAATTAATTTTGGTTTTTCGCAACCTATTTCGGATAACGTTGAAGAAGCGGTTTCGGGAGTCAAGGGTTCCATTGCGGTAAAAATTACCGGTGATAACCTGAAAATACTGGATAAGAAAGCCGACGAAGTCTACGCTCAATTGCAGAAAGTAGCCGGGGTGGAAGACCTTGGTATTTTCCGAAACCTGGGGCAGCCCGAACTACGAATTACCCTGAATCCCGACAAGATGGCTCAGTACGGCATTGATGCCGCCGATGCCAATGCCGTTATTGAACTGGCAATTGGGGGTAAAGCCGTAAGTCAGGTGTACGAGGGAGAAAAGAAATTTGACCTGAGACTACGCTATGACTTACCCTACCGATCATCCATTGATCAGATCGGAACCCTGTTGGTACCTACCTTGAACGGGGGTAAAATTCCGCTCAAAGAAATATCCACCATTGCGAATCAGTCTGGTCCGGCATTTATCTACCGGGAAAACAACGCCAGATTCATTGCCGTCAAGTTTTCGGTCCGTGGCCGTGACCTAGGCAGTGCCGTGGATGAAGCCCGCGATCAGGTAAAACTGAACGTGAAACTCGATAAAGGGTACGAAATAAAATGGAATGGCGAATTTGAGAATCAGGAACGGGCACAAAAGCAATTGATGGTGGTAGTGCCAATCAGTCTCCTGCTTATTTTCTTTATCCTTTTTGCGTCCTTTGGGAATACCCTCGACTCTGTACTGGTATTGCTGAACGTTCCTTTTGCCTTGATTGGCGGGATTGCCGCACTACTCATTACGGGAACAAATTTTAGTATTTCGGCGGGCGTTGGCTTTATTGCCCTATTCGGAGTAGCTACCCAGAACGCGGTTATTCTAGTGAATAAATTCAGGTATAACCTCCACGCGGGATTGCCGCTCACCGAAGCGATCAAAGAAGGATCCCGCTCAAGACTTCGACCCGTGGTTATGACAGCGCTGATGGCTGCACTTGGACTACTACCCGCTGCATTGAGTAATGGTATTGGTTCAGAAACTCAGAAACCACTGGCTGTGGTGGTAATCGGCGGACTGGTAACGGCTACATTGCTTTCACTGCTCATACTGCCTACTATTTACGAATACATTTATAGTAGCAAAGAAAGAAGAAAGAAATTATTAAAATAACATACGGGCATGAACAGAGACAGGGAATCGAAGAGAGAAATAATCATCCATATTTTTGGCATAGTGATTTGTTTCTGGACTTCGATTTCCTGTCTTTATGCCCAGTCGGATTCTGTTTCGTTAGGTTCAACTGCTACCGATAACACCCATTTTGTAATTGGCCTGGATTCAAGGAGTACGATTATCGAAAAGCGCCATATTAACATTAATGGGGCACTAGCTGGCATTAGTTTTGGTAAAAAATCACACACAATTACCCTGGGATATTATTGGTTGGGATACAACGCTGCCAACCGACTGATTGACTTCCATAAAAACCTCGCACAAAGTATCAATCTATCCTACTATACGCCAACCGACGTTCAGTTTGTTAGCCTGGCCTATTGGTACCCCATCATTAAAAATAAAAAATGGACTTTTTCTGTACCCATTGAGTTTGGGGTAGGTACGGAGTCCCGACAGTATCGAAAACTCAGCAATGACCACACCCTGGGTAATGGTTATTTCAGCTTCGAACCCTACCAGATTGGTACCTATACCGAATATAAACTTACGCCTTGGGTGGGGTTGAGTACACAATTAGGCTACCGAAATGCCATTTCAAAAGGAGATTTCAAAAAAAGGTTTGGGGGGATGTATTATAGCTATGGACTAACCGTTTATCCAGGCCAAGTCTATAATGATGTAAAATTATGGTACACAAAGCGAAAATAATATGTTGATCCTGCTCGCTATACTTCTTCTTTCCAAACTTAGATCGGCCTGGGCAAGAGCCGTGTCGAAACGATGTAGAATTCCAGTTCCACCAATCGGCATTTTGGGGACTGGCTACGAAGCTGTATGGGGTAGGGTGATTGCATCAACTATCAAGTTGACTCAGGTCATTAAATAGTCATCGTCTCGTGCGGCCTTTTTTCTTTTGCGCTTCAAACTCATCTTAGCCGGATCCCGACTGATTAAGCTCAAAG
>JBDNFP010000243.1:0-7603 GCA_041689775.1 Spirosomataceae bacterium | reverse complement strand
TGAAACAGGGGCTCGTGAACCAAATCTACCCCTTGGAGGACCTCCTGTTAATGAAGCCATTAATGTTTACCATAGATTAAATGCCCAGTACCGGTTTTCCGCAGTAGGCAGGAATTGCATTCGGTATTGGAGCAAGGTGAGAAGTTGGGCCCTATGAGAAAACTAAAAAGCCCGGTTTGACCGGGCTTTTTAGTTTATTTTTTCTGGTAGGCAATTCGATAGACAGCCCCATTCAAATCATCGGAAACATAGAGAGAACCGTCTGGTCCTTGTGCCAGTCCACAGGGACGGTGCTCCACCGGGCCTGTGGGTTTTACCAGATCGATACCCGCAAAATTATCGGCAAATACTTCGTAAGGACCGGATGGCTTTCCGTTTTTGAAAGGCACAAACGCCACAAAATACCCTTTTTTCATTTCTGAGTTCTGACTATGGAAAGCAATAAAGGCTCCGTCACGGTATCGGGCCGGGAACATCTTGCCGGTATAAAACAGGAGTCCATTGGGCCCAAGGTGCGCCGGAAAAGCGGCAACTGGATTGAGAGCCTTTTCACCACCCATTTTCTTGCCATCGCCTCCGTATTCGGGGTTCATCATTTTCTTTTTCTGAATATGATCATAGTACACGTAGGGCCAACCAGCATCATCGCCTTCGTGTACTTCGTACATTGTTTCGGCGGGAAGTGTTGCACTTTGCTGAGGTGTGAAATAGTTGGAATAAAAATCATGAAACTGACCACGACCGTGCTGTAAAACAAAGAGAGACTTTGGTTTGGTGTTCCAATCTAAACCAACGGTATTTTTCAAGCCGGTGGCGTACCGTAAACCATCCTTTTGGGTTTGATTTTTAACGTCGGCCCGAAAACGCCAGATTCCTCCGACGGTATCTAATAGCGTACAGGGCCTTATTCCTTTTCCGGTGCCAACCTCGCGGCAAGCATCGTTGGATGAACCTATATTAACGTAAATAAAGCCTTCATCATCTAAAGCGATTGATTTGGAATTATCCCGCCCTGTGTCTACCATGCCCGAAACGATCAATTCAGGCTGATCCTGGTTGATGACTTCTTCCTTTTCATTGAGTTTATAGCGATAAATGGCGCTGTTGGAAGTCGTGTATAAATATCCACTCTTGATAAATATCCCGGTTCCTTTGTAGTCCCCAAATCCGGTTATTTCGTCCGGAACTCCATCACCATTGGAATCACGCAGGCGATAGACTCCTTTGCCATCTTTCAGTTTGGAGAGCTTTACGAATACATCGCCTCCCTTGGAAACCACCATGTGACGGGCACCATTCAGTTCCTCCGTAATGATGGTAGTAGAGAATCCCGAAGGTACCTTAATCCCTTCGGCAATTTTCGGAGCATCCGGTTCTGTTTTAAGTGAAAGCGTAGCCGTGAAGGCCAAAAGACTACCTATTCCTGTGAGGGCAACAGTAAATAAGAGGGGTCGGACTAATTTTTGCATGAGTAAAGTCAGGTAAGAGAAAGTAAATGATTGTACTTCAAAGAAATCAACAGTTGACTTTTACTTGTAGCTGATCAATTCACTACAATATCCAATTCCTGGTGGTACCAATATTGCCAGTCTGACCAATCAAGGAAAATCTTCTAGGTCCCAGTGGATAGCTGCTCGATAGAAATTACGTACCGTGAACTATCACCGGGCCTTACATTTAAGCGGATAAAACTTTTCGGATCAAGAGTGTTAGTATTACAACTCATGGTTACCTCTGCTTTCGAAAATGATTCCGGAAGTACAAAGGCCATGTACTTGTTTCGGGATTCGTAGATCATAGCTGATGATAAAAGTTAAAATTAGCCAGGTAATTGGGGTGATACTTAGGAACGAAATACTTCACTTGCCCGTGGGCGAACAATGGCAATAATCAGGTAACTCTCTGATATACAAATTTCCTAAACATATTATTCAACTTATAAGCAAGAACCAATGCTCTGTTTCCGTCTGCCAGACTCGTAAGCAATTGTCAACAAACCAACACTCAAAAAGGCTATTCAGAACCGAAGCTACCATTATTATAAACTCCGATTAGTTGATAAATTGATTAGAATACGTACCTTGAATTACTTGTTTGATACTTTCAAGGCATTTTTACGTTCAAATAGTACCATGTATTTAATACAAAGTACTATATCCAAACTCCCCCAAAGCCTTCTGCTGGCTATCGTATGAGTACTACACTAATAACCAACAAGCCAAGTTTCGGAACTCTTCCCGTGTTTCTAACCGCTATTTCCACCATCCTGGGAGCCGTCATGTTTCTGCGTTTCGGGTATGCCGTTGGTGAAGTGGGTTTCATTGGTACCCTGATGATTATTCTCATCGGGCATATCGTAACGATACCTACGGCCATGGCACTGGCCGAAATAGCCACCAACCAAAAGGTGGAAGGTGGTGGAGAATATTTCATCATTTCCCGGTCGTTTGGGCTAAACATCGGGGCTGCCATTGGTATTGCTCTCTATCTTTCGCAGGCCATTAGCGTAGCCTTTTATGTTATCGCCTTTGCCGAATCATTTAACGCAATAAAGCCCTGGATTTCATCAGAGTTTGGGTATAGCATTTACGACAACCGACTATTCAGTATCCCAGCCTTGCTTGTATTAATTTGGTTGATGGTCACCAAGGGCGCTAACATTGGAATGAAAGCTCTATATGTAGTAGTGGCTATTTTGGCACTTTCTCTAGTGCTTTTCTTTTTGGGGGATACCACCTATTCAGAAACCTTCGATAACTCACAGCTTTTTGATAACGTTAACTCTGAGAAAGGATTCTTCTTTGTCTTTGCCATTATATTCCCAGCCTTTACCGGTATGACCGCCGGCGTAGGTCTTTCCGGCGACCTGCAAGACCCCAAACGTTCTATCCCATTAGGTACGCTATCGGCTACTGTTATTGGGATGATCATTTATGATTTCATTGCCTACAAATTGACCTCATCGGCCAGTCCTGATGATCTTAAAAACAACCAACTGATTATGGGACAAATTGCGCTGTGGGCACCGATCATTCCCATTGGGCTGGCGGCCGCCACTATTTCCTCGGCATTAGGTTCATTTATGGTGGCACCCAGAACATTACAAGCTATCGGGGCAGACAAAGTCTTACCCAACCAATACGTTAATTTCTGGATTGGTAAATGCTCCAAAACTGACAACGAGCCCAGAAATGCGACCATCGTGACGAGCGCCATTGCCACAGTTTTTGTACTGATGGGAGATGTCGATGCCGTTGCTGAGATCATATCCATGTTTTTTATGGTTACTTACGGATCACTCTGTTTGATCTCATTTATGCAGCATTTTGCCGCGGACCCCTCCTACCGCCCCTCCTTCAAGTCCAAGTGGTTCCTTTCCTTGCTGGGGGCGATCATGTGTGTATACTTAATGTTTAAGATTAATACCGGTTATGCCATTTCTTCCATTGCCCTTATGGTGGGGCTATATTTATATATCAGCAACAGTAGTAATGCCAGTAAAGGCATGGCGAATATTTTTCAAGGCGTAATTCACCAGTTCAGTCGCAAAATTCAGGTATTTCTGCAAAAGACTGATAAAGACAAACGGGAGGAAGATTGGCGGCCCGCTATTTTATGTTTATCAAAAGTAAGTTTTGAGCGGTATAGCGCGCTCGAAATCATGAAGTGGTTATCCCATAGCTATGGTTTTGGTACGTACATTCACTTTGAAAAAGCCTATTTTTCAAAAGAATCTAAGGCTAACGCTGACCTTAAACTCAACAAACTGATCAAAATTGTTTCGTCGAGTAAGTCCAATGTGTTTTTGGAAACTTTGATTTCTCCCTCCAACACAGCCGCAATCATTCAAGCCATTCAGCAACCTGGTATATCAGGCAGATCCAATAACATGATGCTGTTTGAGTATAAAAAAGGGGAACAGGAATGGCTCACCGATATCATTGATAATTATAGCGTGCTCAAAACAGCTGGGTATGACCTTTGTATTTTGGCTACTTCAGAGAAAAACTTCGGGTACCGAAAGGAAATCCATATCTGGTTGAGCAAGAATGATATTGAAAATGCCAACCTAATGATTTTACTCTCTTACATTATTCTGGGCCATAAGGATTGGGAGAAAGCTGAGATCAAAATCTTTGCGGCGTTCTCCCAGAAGAAACTCCACGAAGAACAACAGAATCTGATTAATCTCACTTCTACCGGAAGGTTACCCATATCGGCCAAGAACATTCGGGTACTGCCTTTGGAAGAAGGCAAAAACCGACTGGACCTCATAAATGAGTATTCCATGGATGCTGATCTCACCCTCGTTGGTTTTCACGAAAGTATAATCAAGTCGGGTCACGCAATCGAATTTTTTGAAGGCTACGACAAGATTGGAAATACACTTTTTGTAAACACTTTACGCTCAAAATCAATCAATTAACCTCTCCTGAACCCAGTTTGGCGTATTTGAATTATGGACTCTCTGAAAGGTATCGTCATTCTTTTTGTAGTGCTGCTAACTACCCCGATACTTGGTCAACGATTGACTAAGGAACAGATTAAAAAACAAACTGCATCTCACTTTAATGAGAGCTTGCTTAAGTTCAGGGAGTTTTTGGCAATCCCAAATGACGGTCACTATCCCGAACAAATTGAAGCTAATTTAGCTTGGTGTACCTCTACATTTAACTCTCTTGGTTTCGAAACGAAAGTATTGACGTCTGACGAAGTACCCCACCTGTTCGCCCAAAAAGGGACGAATACATCCAAGAAAAGCGTACTCTTTTACATGCAGATTGACGGCCAACCCGTAGATCGCCCGGCCTGGAATCAGCCAGATCCATTTGAGGCCATGATAAAGGACAAAAACGAGCGACCCGTTGACTGGATCAACCTAGCGCCCATAATTAACCCAGACTTTAAACTATTTGCCCGGTCAGCCTCTGACTCCAAAGGGCCGGCTATGTGCCTCATTACGGCCTTGCAAATTATGCAGGAGTTGAAGTTAGACGCCGATTACAACATAAAAATAATCATGGATTTCCAGGAAGAAATGGGCTCACCCACCATTGGCAAACTGGTGCAGGAAAATCGGGAATTACTTTCGGCCGAACGATTATTGATATTGGACGGCACCCGGCATATTTCCAATATACCTACGCTTAATTATGGCGCGCGGGGTATTGCCACTATTACGTTGACTGTCTTTGGCGCAAAAGAGAATCTACATAGTGGGCAATATGGTAACTACGCACCCAATCCAGCCTTTACCCTGTCCCGGTTACTTGCCAGCATGAAAGCACCAGATGGTAAGGTATTGATCAAAGGATTTTACGATGGTATCATTATTTCGGAAGTGGATAAGCAAGCATTTGCCCTAATACCCGAAGACCTACCCGAACTAAACAAATGATTGGGTATTGCACGACCGGAGGCACTGGGACAGACCTACGAAGAAGCCATGCAATATCCTACCCTGAATATCAGAGGTATGCAATCAGGATGGATTGGTAAAGAAGTACGCACGGTGATTCCAGCCACGGCAACGGCTGAAATTGATATAAGGCTAGTACCCGAAATTGAAGGCCAGAAAATGGTTGATCTAGTGAGTACGCACCTACTTAAACAAGGAATTACCCTAGTTAAAAATCCCCCAACGGATGAAGAACGGGCTGACTACCCAGAGTTAGCCACTTTTCAATACAAGTTAGGTTCCAGACCCTTCCGTACCGATATGGACTCGGAACTAGGCCGATGGTTAAACCGGGCGATGCCGCGTGCGGTAGATAAACACATCAATATCCGGGCTACGGGGGGCTCACAACCCATTGCAACTTTTATTGAAACCCTCGATGTCCCAGCAGTTTCGGTTCGTATTCCTAACCCGGATAATAACATACACGGTCCCAACGAGAATATACGCCTTGGCAATTACATGGAGGGAATAAAAATGTGCCTCGCGGTACTAACAGAAAGTTTATAGTTGGTACTAATCGGGTGCTCTTATTATGTAGGATAATAAGTTTTGACTCTTTCCTCAGCTAAATCAAAAGTGTCCATTTCCTAGCTGAAAGAAAAATTCACTTTACTACTACTAAGGTGGAAGAGTGTTTTTTAAGCTGAGGATGTTTTTCCGTCAAAACTAATTTTTTTCAATACGTCCAACTCCAAAACACCTCCTTTTTTAGGTCCAAAAGCCCAATACTGAATATACCAACTGGTAAATTATTTTTTCGAATGTAGCCTCTAAACCCTTTTTTATAGAAGTGGCCATGCAGAAATACAGAACGACGCCCTTCCATTTGCGGGTTGGCCTCCAACATAAAAAAGGTTTTGGAGCCTTCGTGCAATAGAATCAAAAACCGGGCTTGGAGGGGAGAGGAAAGTTCGTGGTGAGAATTATTTACTAGGAAATCCAAAGTATCGCTCGCCATACCTGGTATATCTGCCACTTTCGTTTCCAGATATACTAACTCATCATTTGGCTTTTTACTTTTCGCTTCCCACATAAAATTCAATTCCTCTGGTGAAATTAAAGGATCTGGAAAATTTAAAATCTTTCTTTCGTAGGCCGGGTAAAGATAAAAGGAAGCATTTCTTTGCAAGGACTGACATCAAAGTATTACTGCTTACCCAATTAAAAATATCAGCCTAATAAACTGTTCTCCGATCAGCAACAATACCAGTATACTTGTAATAAGAATGCAGATTGATGACCCCACCACATAGAATGACACACCACAATACATACTTCTTTCTGAACCACGGCGCATTTGAAAGTAGAAGCAAATAAAAAACAGATGACCCTAATGCTGTATATAACTCAAATCGACTGGCCAAAGTACTCCCCAGAGAAGACCGAAAAACAGCAATTACCAATTGCTAGTAAGTAGCTAACAGCTATTAGTTTGCAGTTGTTAGCTTTTTTTAAGTATTTGATATATAGAATATTAGCTATGAATTTAGTCAAAAAAATAGTATAAACTAATTCTGCGTTAGAACTTAAGCGTAATAAAAGAGATAATGGTTAATAATTCTAAATTAACCTGGAAATTGGGGTTGGGTTTTTTAGGGTACTTGGGTATGTACTAACTATCCTCCCCAATAAATACGCAGAATAGCCCAATATTAGAACACCCCAGATTACAGGCCAAACTAACCTATTATTCCACTGAGACATCAATGCACCCACAAAACCAAAAAAATTGGAAACAACGAGAGCTATTTACATAGGAGCAGCGACCGCCTGTCCTTTCTCATACCCGTACAAATAGATTGCCAAAGCCACAATCATGCTTACTAATACTACCGTGGCCTTTTTAAAATTTTTATAACACAAGAAATAAAATGCAACTGCTGGAAATGTTAGTATACCGTTCCCGTGGGTAAATGTGGCCAGAAAGCAAAAAACCACTGCCCCGACAAGTGCCCACCTGTATGGCTTTGAAACGAGGTAAAGCGCAAAGATCAAAAATACGGTACTCTGACAATTTTTGTGGATAACTTCGAAAATGCAAGAAACAGACTTTTATCAATTGCTCCTATCGTTGCCTGAACTGGTGGTGGACCGCGTTGAACTGTCGACCAGGCGCATCACAATGCATTGCCACATTAGTAC
>JBDNFP010000242.1:0-2076 GCA_041689775.1 Spirosomataceae bacterium | reverse complement strand
TTCACGATTCCCAGATTCGGGATCAAGTCAGGGTGCTGGCTTGTGGCATGCACAATCTCAGGGTTCAGGCAGTGGACCCCGAAAGACTGTATCAGGCAAGCTCGCGGGCACAGGAGTACGAGGTCAATATTTCCAAATAAGTAGCTGACAGCTATTAGCTTGTAGCTGTTACCTTTTTGTAAATATTTGATATATAGAATATTAGCCAGTAATTTGACTAAATTAATAATACAAACTAATTATGCATTAGTACTTAAAGTCTAATAAATGATTCTATTTTTTTCAAAAAAAAACTGTATTTCCAAGGAAAATGAGACTATCTCTTGGTAGAAAAGTAATAAAATAAGACTAGTGTCTAAGTGAACTTAGGTTATCGCTGGCCTTTTATCGAACCATGGGTGTGCGCTTTCGAGTTGTGCCGCTAATCTGAACAGTAGGTCTTCTTCTCCCATACGCCCGGTAAACATAACTCCTATCGGAAGGTTGGTTTCTGTCCAGTGCATTGGTACCGACATGGAGGGTTGCCCGGTCATGTTGGCAATGGCGGTGTAGGGTATATAGCTGAATGTCCGTTCGATGAGGTCATCAATAATTCTGCTCCCCTTCAGAAAACGGTATCCCCCGGTTTTTTGCAGAAGTTTCAGAGAGATATTTTCCTGGGTAGTATTTTGAAGGTCTCCGATGGCAATGGGAGGCTTAGCCAAAACGGGTGTCAGAAATAAATCGTATTGTTCGTGGAACGCCGCCATGGAACGCGACAGGCCGTTCCATAGAAAGAGAGCGTGGGCGTAGTCTGCTCCGGAAAACACATCCCCTAGCTGAGCCAGGAGCCAGGTATTAAGTTCTACGTCACTCGTTTTGACCGGGCGATCCAGCCAGTTGGCCAGCAAACGCAGGGTAGAAGCCGTTTCGCTTACTACCACGGGGAAAAACAGGTCTTTGAACACTTCCGGCCCGTACGGGAGCGGAACCTCCGTAACCTCATGGCCGAGGGTCTGTAGTGATCGGGCAGCTTTTTCAACCGCACGGACGCACTCCACGTCCACTGACTGTAATGAGTAAGGATGGCGGGTACAGAAGGCAATCCGTAGTTTACCGGGTTCCCGGCCTACTTCCTCCGCGTAGGGGCGGGTGGGGGCTTGTACTTGGAAAGGGTCGCCCGGTGAATAGCCTTGCAGGATGTCGAGTAATACCGCGCTATCGCGCACCGAGCGGGTGACGGTACCTTCGGCCACTGCTCCACCCCATGCTTGCCCGAACATGGGCCCCAGAGAAACTCTGCCCCGCGAAGGCTTTATGCCAAAGAGCCCACAGCAAGACGCGGGAATTCTGATGGAACCTCCGCCATCGGAGGCCGTAGCAGCCGGTACGATACCAGCTGCAACCGCCGCCGCTGACCCGCCACTCGATCCACCCGGTGAATGGTTGGTATTCCAGGGGTTCCGGGCCGGGCCAAATAGCGTTGGCTCGGTAAAGGGAGTTAATCCAAATTCGGGGGTATTCGTTTTGCCGAACAAGACCAATCCGGCTTTTTTACAGCGTTCAATGTAGTAGCTGTCTTGTTCGGAAACATAGTGCAGATACCCCTTGCTGCCCGAATGCATAGGAGTACCAGCCCACGATAGTGATAAATCTTTCACCAAAAAGGGGACCCCACGCAGTGGGCCTTCTTCGGGTAGTTGACCGGCCATTGTACGTCCTTCTTCATAAAGAGGCTGTACAATGGCGTTGATTGTCGGGTTTATTTTTTCGGCCAGGGTGCGGGCATTTTCCAGTAGTTCGAGCGGGCTTACTTCGCCTCGTTGTACCAGTTGGGCCAGACCCACAGCGTCGTATTTTTGATAGTCGTCAGTAGTCATTTAGTGTGTGCCTTGGAAGGTGAATAGAGTAATTTACGATAGCAGGGTTTTCTTATAAAAATTAAGACCCTTATAATTACATAAAATATGGTAAAAGTTCAGAAAAAAGTCTCGTATTTAGTAACCTTTGTAGTCGGTTGAACCTGAATCAGTACTAAAATAACTACTTTCCTATCTCCTTGGTGATGCAAAATATCCAATTCTGGTCGAAATAAGT
>JBDNFP010000241.1:0-17151 GCA_041689775.1 Spirosomataceae bacterium | reverse complement strand
TTTCAGGCCAACCACCTGCTCGCGGTGGGCCATTGATGTGGCTGTACCCATATCGTCTTGTGGTTTAACCGTGTTTAATCCGAAAAATAAAAAGACGAAACTTAATGTCCCAAATAATACATAGGTTTAAGTCCAACGACAGCATGCAAAAAGATAATGGATTAAGTCTGGGATAAATACGTTACGATCCTTTGGCTTGCCTGACCATCACCGTATGGATTAGTACTCCCGGTTGTGGCTTCACCAGCCCAACGGATATTGACTGCCTCTACAATCCTTTGGGAGTTGGCACCTACGAGTTTGACGGTTCCGGCTTCTACTGCTTCGGGCCGCTCGGTGGTATCACGCATAACCAGCACGGGTTTCCCCAGCGAGGGTGCCTCTTCCTGAACCCCGCCCGAGTCAGTCAGAATAAGCCACGCGTTTTTCATGGCGTACACAAAGTCGGGGTAGTCAAGCGGAGCGGTTAAAAAGACGTTAGAGATATTGGCAAGATGGGCCTGTACGGGTTGTTGTACCTGAGGGTTGAGGTGCACCGGGTACACAATCGAGAGTTCCGGGTAGCGCTCAGCGAGGGTGCGGATAGCGAGGGTGATTTGTTCAAAGCCCTCCCCGAAGTTTTCCCTCCGGTGGCCGGTGACCAGTAGTATCCTACGCCCGGAGTCAAAAACTTTTTGAACGTCCATTGGTACTTTTTCTGAAAAGCCTCGTACTTTTTCTTTGGCCCACAGTAAGGCATCAATCACGGTATTGCCTGTGAGGATAATACGCTCAGGGGAAACCCCTTCTTTAAGCAGGTTATCTACATTGCGTTGGGTGGGGGCAAAGTAGGCCGAGGCCAGCCGATCAACCAACAGGCGGTTGGCTTCTTCGGGGAAGGGAGCTTGGAGGTTCCCCGTCCGGAGTCCCGCCTCTACGTGTCCTACCTTAATGCCCGCGTAGAAAGCCGCTAGTGTAGTGGCAAAACAGGTAGTAGTGTCACCGTGAACGAGTACCCAATCGGGCCTAAACTCAGTGAATATAGCTCTCACACCCGTCAGGATTCGGCAGGTACTGTCGGTCAGGTCCTGCCCCGGCTGCATAATATCCAGGTCGAAATCGGCCTTGATTTCAAAGAAGTCCATGACCTGAGCTAGCATCTGACGGTGCTGACCAGTGGAGCAAACCTTATGTTCTATCGAGGAGGTTTCGTTTAGCCGCTTCACTAGCGGGGCCATCTTGATAGCTTCGGGGCGCGTGCCAAAAACGGTTAATATTTTCATGAAAAAGCATTGGCAAAATCCTCCCAACGATGGGCAGATAAAGTCTTAAAGTTAGCGATTCCAATCTCTTTTAGTTCTTCTGGGACTGTATGCAGTGCTTTTTTTAGCGCAGCTTCCATTTCTAGTGAAGAGCCGTATAGCCAGTCGGACTGAGCGTTAAGCCGTTCTTTGAGTACTCCCACCGCCGGAGCAATGATGGGTTTACTGAACCCCATCGCCAGAATGACGGACCCCGAGTTTTCTATTTTTTGGAAAGGAAGTACCACTACATTGGCGGCATTAAAATAGTATTGAAGCTCGTTTCCGGGAATAAAATGATCGGTAAGTAACACCCGAGGGTTCAATTCCTGCTTGATCCGCGCACCGTAGGGTGCATCCATGATTTTGCCCGCAATACAGAGGTAGGCGTTATCTTGGTCGAGTCGATTAAAAGTCTGGACTAATTCCAATACCCCTTTGTAAGGTTTGATGAGCCCAATGTACAAGAGTACTTTGGCGTGGGGTGGAATTTCCAAGTACGTACGGGCCTCCTCCTGCGTAACCTGATTGGGGTAAACCTGCGTGTAGGCACCTTCTGGTACTACTTTGATCTTCTCAACGGGTATTCTGAGTTCCTCAGCGGCTCTTTCCACGCTACTGTGGGTAAATACCCGCACCCACTCGCAGCGGCGCGCCAGAAACCGCTGGCAGAAACGATGAATAGGGACATCAGGGCGATCGTGGGGCAAGATATTATGTAAGGTCCATACTAACTTGACCCCTAGCAATCGGGCTAGCAGAATCTGGGCGCAGAAAGTAAGCACGCTTAGATACGTAAACCACCTCCACCGTCGGTAGTAGTAGGAGATAATCCAATCAAAGTGCAGGTAGGCGGGTTTTTGATTCAGGAGAGTGCGAGCTATACCCCAGAACTTATCATGTATGCCGTTGAAAGCACTTAGTTTCTTGCTTTGATTTAGTCCTTCCATCATCAGCCGTTGGTAGGGATTATCGGGTCCGGCGACGGACAGGCAGGCGATAGTGGTTTGCGATTCTACCGAAACCATGGCTGATGGTTAAACTGGTATTTCAAGCCACTTGTGCGCTCGCCAAATTTTTTGGCTGGTACACCCGCCACGAGGGTCATAGGGGGTACGTCTTTGGTGACCACGCTACCGGCCCCCACTACCGCGCCCCGGCCTATGCGAACACCGGGCAGGATCGTGGCCCGGGAGGCAATCCATACGTAATCCTCAATGGTCACATCACCGCCCTTGTCCGCGTAGTAGTCATCCTGTGGATCGTGCGAAAGGGTCCAGATGTTTACTTCTTGGGCTATGTCTACGTTGTTTCCGATGGTCAATTTTCCGCCTCGGCCATCGAGCAAGCACTTTTTATTTAGTACCGAATTTTCTCCGATAGTTATGTTTTTCCCTTTTCTGAATTCTACCCCCATGGCCACAAAACATCGATTCCCCATCGAGCCAACCGTAGCATCTAAAAATAACTTCCTGACGCTAAAAAAAGGAACATACATAATCCACTCTCTAAATAGATATTCCTGAAAAGAGTAAAGAATACTTAGCAAAGACCTCATCATAGTGGATTATTTTTATCGTAGTCCTAGCTGTTTCAATAGCAGGTGTATCCGTACTCTCCAGGATGGATTTTGAAGATAAGTTGGCATATAAAAGCAACGCATATCTTTACCCGAAAGAGTCATCCTTTTGTATGCCCAAGGAAATCCCAGGCCATAAGCAGCCCGCCCGCTTGCGTCGTCAAATACTTTGGCATATACAGTTTTAACGCTATCCCGAACCAGTAAAAGCTTATTGAATCCGATCAATAGTGCGGAGAAATCGGTAGATATTTTTAAAAATTCAATTATTGCTTCGGTGACGCCAGGCCATTCGTGACGAAAGGGATCATCCAAGACGATCACTCCATAATCTCTCAAGGCTTGTTTAGCCAGTAGTAGATCAGCAAGAGCCTCCTCGTAGGAATGACCTCCGTCTACGTGAAATAATCGGTAAGTCCGGCCAATTTCATCAACGGTAAGGTCAGTTGATAATTTTTCAAAGATTTGAATAGAAGGATTACCCAAAATACGAGTGCAATTGCCGAGAAAAACGGATTTGTCGCCACCGCCTGATTGTGAAACATTCATGGCTTGATCGCCAAAAATATCACACACACATAGTTTTTCTTCCTGAACGAGAAAGTGATGGAAAAACAGAGCACTCTTTCCGTGGTGTACTCCGATTTCAAAGATATCTCCTTCGAAATGGTTTTGCCTTTGCACGGTATTGACAATAGAAAGCACCAGAGCAGCTTCCCTGGAAAACCAGCCTGAAATTTTACTTACTCTATTAAATACATCCTTGGCTTTTTGATACTCCATTCAGAACTAATCTTAAATTTGTTGGCGGGTTGAATTAATTGATCTATGAACTCAGCAAAAGACTTCAAGGGATACAACTGCTGCACAAGACCGTTCAGTTTTCTATAATTTGGGTCACCCAGACTTCTTTACCTCGCGAAAAGCGTCGACTAAACTGAGAGCATTTTGCGGGGCTAAGTTAATCAAATGCCGGTTGGTCTGGTACTGATGGATGAAATTATGCAGGCCGAGCCTTTCCTGCGTGTAACCTGGTTCATTTTTACCTTGAAGTAAAGTTTCCCTCATCTTTGAAAGCATGGCATCTATCTATCTATCTATCTATCTATCTATCTATCACAAGGAAGATGGCCGTCAGAGAAGGCGGGAGACGCATGTGCGCGAGCTGGGCCGGATAAATACACCTTTGTGGATTGACCTGCAATCATCTTCAAAGGAGGAGGAGGTGGAGTGGATAGAAACCAAATGCGATTTTGACTTTCAGACCCCGCAGGAAATTGTGGGGATTGAGAGTAGCGCCTGTTTCTTTGAACAGAACGATACCATTAATGCCAACTTCCTGCAAATAAACTCCGATGGGTATCATTCCGAAAATCGAAAAAGGAAACGACGAAGGCTATTTTCATAAACATAGTACGGCAATACATGAACGAATGGCTGAAAGGTAGTTAGAAGGATGAAAATAATTATTTCTGATGCCTTGTATGGCCAGTTTAAGCCCGGTTCCTGCATCACCTTGTTTGAGTGCTCTACTACAAAGGACCCGATACACTCTTGAGGGATCTTTCCGATAGGGCAACTCGTGCTTTTCTCTAAGGGTACGCATGGCGATCTGGTTATTTTCCATGAGAAGGTCACTTTGAGTCTGTTGTCTTTGAAGAGCAAGCTCCAGTCCTATATTTTTGATTACGAGCTTTTGGATAGAATGATCGTTAACTTCTACGGAACGGGTAACAGATGTATGGTTTTGCCGGTAATAATAGAGTGTTTGCTGGAGATTGGAGGCCCTAAACTTCTCACAACAACGGATTAGCCAATCGTGATCCTCCCACCCTATCCGATCAAAAAATAGACGATAGCCACCTACTGTCTCTGCCACTTTTTTACGGATCATCACCGCAGAGCCACAGAATGGAAAGTGGGTTGAGGAGTAAAGACATTGTTTTAATTCGTCCCATTCAGATGGGTAGGTACGCTCGCCTAGTACCTGTTGCTCATTGTCCACAAAGGCAATACCTGTCCCGCAGATGTGCACCTCGGGATGGCTATTCAGAAAATCCACCAAAAGTTGTAGGCGCTTTTCGTGTATATAATCATCGGCATCAAGAAAAGTTATGTACTCACCCTGGGCTTTCTGTAGTAAGTTATTCCAGGTTTTGAGGTATCCTTGATTATCATCCTGATGATGGCTGAAGATGCGGGAGTCCTCAAAAGAATTAATGAGCTGGCGAGTAACATCACTGGAGCCATCATCGGCTACCAATAATTCCCAATTGGAATACGTCTGTGCCAGTAAAGAGTTCAGAGCCTGAACAATGTACTTCTCGGCATTGTAAGCTGGCATAATTACCGAAACCAAGGGCTGTATCAGTGTCATGACATTACTTGTTTTAACAGCATCTTGACAAGTAATTTCATACTGGTAGGACTGTACTTTCGCAGTGGGGAGAAAAACAGGCGGGAAAGTAGGGTGAATAAAGGTATCGTTTTGTACTGACAGATTAAGTTATATTCGTATCGACTGGCGGTAGTGGTGAGGTAATAGTCCAGGTCGATTCTGAGGTTTCCTGAATTTATAACTGCCTCGATCAATCGTAATCCGCTATTAACAACACGTTCTTTGGAAAATTTATCATGAAGAAAGATCCGTTCTTCATCCGTTAAAGTGCGATTAATAATCCACTCATGCCACTGTATTCGTATTTTATATGTGTACGACTTGCGTTGTGAATTAGTGAATAAATAGGTAATACTTACGGGATGGACTCGGTAATATATCAGGACTTCGGGAACACCCCCCAGATCAGTATGACGAGCGATTTGCAACCATAAGTCATAATCTTCACCATAGCTGTATTCAGGATTATAGTATAATGAGTGTTTAATAAGTACTTCTTTTCGTATCATTACTGTGGATGCACCAAAGCAGTTACCTATTGATAAACTTGCAATCAGTATTTTTGAGTCAGATTGTACCCTATTTTTTTTACCATTAGAGAATATAAAGGAGGTTCCACAAAGGCCAATATTTTTATTTTTATCCATATAGGAAACCTGCTTTTCAAGCCGTTCCGGCATACATACATCATCGGCATCCATGCTAGCTATATATTCCCCAAGAGCAAGTTTTAACCCTTTATTGCGTGAGTAGACAATTCCTTGATTCACCTCATTTTTGATGTAACGGATGCGCAGGTCGTTATAACCGAGTATGATAGCTTCACTACTATCAGTTGAGCCATCATTTATAATCAGGAATTCAAAATCGACAAAACATTGGGATAGTATGCTGTCAATAGCCTCTCTCAAAAATTTCTCCGCATTATATACCGGCATCAGCACGCTAACTTTTGGCATTTCATTCGAATCTAGGTATTTATTTATCAATTCAAATAATTCATCATTTTATCATGAATGCATGATTTTTGTCTTGATTAGATTGGGAAATATGCAACCCAATAGTGTTTTATTTAAATGCGTAAAGCATTCCAATACTGTTACCGTGAGGTGATTTGGATAAGCACGAAAAACCATTCTTTTCAAATTCTATTTGTAATGGTGCAGGGCCTTTTTCGTGCCATTCTATCATGTATATATTTACTTCGCGTAACAGATTTTCCTGCACTAGGCGTTGAATGATAGCATATTCTGAACCTTCACAGTCAACCTTTATCACGATTGGTAGATTTAGGAACAATGCTTTAATTTTTTTTATTTCGACGGCTACATCCCTTAATTCAATTGAAATGGTTGTAAGGTTACTGTTTTTTTTCTTTGCATCAGAGAGTTGATTAACTCCGATACTTCCTTTCCATTCGTAGGTATAATTTATCTTCAATGAATGATCATGATCAGATAGTCCAAAGGCATGTGGAGTAATTTTGTGAGAAAAGTTAAGGTTACGATCTAGATTCATTTTAGCCTGCCGTAGCGTTGGTTCCACAGGTTCGTAGGCAAAGACTTTTACTACTTCAGGCTTACTTGCAAAGAAAAGACTAGTGATACCCACATTCATGCCTATGTCTATTAAAACATACTTTTCAGGGAAGAAGAGATTATAGTCTCCTTCAAAAAAAACTTCATTAAGTATATAAAAGTCCTCATTCGTTTCTACCTCGATTTTGATTTCGTGGCACTTAAAAAATAGCTGATTATTTTCTTGCCAAAGCTTTACATTCGGTATTGACAAAAGACGTTTTATGAGGTTTGCAGATTTTCTTAAAGTAGGATGCCAATCTGTTGAAAACTGTGGCAACAGTGATTCAATAGGTGAAGGAATATTCTTTTTCAATACAAGCTGAATACCTATGCTCCCTAAAATATTTTTTACTAACTTTTTTATCATTTTTATTTAAATTCAGTAACAATAGGAAAGCACCTGTACGTTAATTTACAGAGATATCAATGGAAAAGGGTGGTATAAAGGCATCACTACGCTTACCTTCCGCCTTATAGTTGTACCCATGAATCAGGAATAATGTCATGAGCTTGACGTTGAGCAGCCTCATCGGCAAACCATCGTTTGGGAGCTACCACTATTTTATCAGGGGAAGGATTGAGCCAGGCCCCCCACCAGCTAAAGCTACTGTTGGCGGTGATATGGTGCCGACAAAAGCTCATCAATTGCATATCTAGATAGCTGTTTTTTCCTACGTTTCCTTCTATATATTCAACGGGAAAAGGAAAGGAAAGATGCTGTCTAGCCCAGGCTAAATCGTCCGAAAAAACAAAAATATGTATATCAGGCTGCTGGCTAGCTATGTACGCAATGGCTTGCTTATAGTAGGCTGGTGAGCACAGGCCGTGGTATTGATGGGCCGATGGGTTAGTCAGGTAGTCGCCCCGCCGTATATGAATACTTACTGAGCAACTATTCTCAATACGATTAACTACGGAGGCATCAGGCTGACCCATGAATTGTAGTTCTGTACGAAGTAGCGGTTCTATACTTTTGAAATAACGCTCAGAGGGGAAGTGGCCATTTAGGTACGTTCGAGCGGACGTACTTGTTTCAATATCAAGATCATAGATAAAATACTTTTCATGATAAACATTTCCGGATATAATCCTCCTTACTATTTTTTGCAGAAGTTTTCTTGCCGGAACATCCACTAGTCCAAAGGCGAATTTTTCGGCCAGGGAAGGCTCAACGGAAGGTATACCCAAGGCGGCCAGTTCATATTCGCGGGAGGTATGCCAAGCATCGGCTTCTCTTTTTAGCAAAGAATTTAGATCAAAGGCTACGCTGGTACTATGTTTCACCGCCAAAGCTCTGGCTGTTGCGTATTGAAACAACTGATTACCTAATCCCCCTTTTAATCTGACTGTAATCATATACTTCTTATTTAGTAAACCAGAAACAGCCACAGCCGTAATTGTCAGTCGTAGTGAAGGCTTCGATGTGTTCTACCTGATAACTACCGCTCTTTTGAGGAATGTAAACAAATTCTTTAAGGATTAAGCCAAAACTTTCGTAGTACTTTTTTATAGAATTAGCGGTGTAAATTCGATGAGCATTAAAAAATATCTTATCTTCTTTACCAACGGGGGTTACGAAGAGTAAGGTGCCACCTGGAGCCAGCACGCGCGCTAGTTCCTTCATCGCTTTTAAGTCGCCATCGTAGTCTACCGGATCGCCGTAGCGGCCCAGGCCTATGTGCTCAACGGTATGCATACAGGATAATGATTGGACGGCATTTTCTTCAAAGAACAGATTAGTAAGGTCCGCTTTGGCAGAATAGTAGTTGTTTAATACTATATCGGCGGGCCGGTAGTCGTAGAACTCGGTAGGCATAAAGGCCGCGAGCATGGTACTAAAGTGTAGCGTGGACGAGATGTCTATGTGTTTTGCGGGCTTGGTTTGGGCAAGTACCTGAGCTGCCCAGGCCGGATGGTATATATAATGCCGGTCAAAGGGAGTACTACTGGAGCGGTCATTCAGGCAGGGGTACAGATTGGCTTCGGACACTGTAAATCTGGATGTACTCGCCTGCTCCTGATTTTGTAGGGTTTGGTAATCCTGCAAAAACCATTGGGGCGGTCTTTGCTTGATAAGGTTACGTAGAATCTTTTTTAAATGGCTAAACATAAATGCAATGGATAGTTATGAAACTGCCATTGGGCAGTAGTTATCATCTTTATTCTTTGCCAGGAGAAGCGGGAGACCTTGTCCCATGTATACTACACGTTTCGTTTCCGGCAGTACACATCTCCGAACTCTGTACTTATAAATCCGGGACCTAGTACATAGTCTTTCATTTCGGTGGCCGATAACCAAGCTTCCAGACCAAACTCCATACTTTCCCCTACACTAAAATTGCACTCAATAGTTGGATTGTTTTTTTCGATTTGCTCAATACACTCCACCACCTTTGCGGCTTGTTCTGGTACCATGTACTCAACGCTTATCATATCAATCGGGCTGGATAGTCCTTTCAATACTTCCAGTTCATAGCCCTCAACATCAATCTTGATGAATGCAGGTGTTCCGTATTTTTCAACCAAAGCATCTAGCGTGGTTATTTCGACTTTTATCGTCTTATTCCAATTATATTCTTTAAAGCGCCCGTCTTTTACAACCTCTACAAATTCTTCCGAAAAAGAAGAAATGGTATGGGCATTGGAAATATAAAAGTCCTTAATTCCTGGTTCTGCTCCCAACCCCTTGGTCACAATATCTATTTTCGTCCCGAATTTATTTCTAAGTGCCTTGTAGCAATTTTCCTGTGGCTCCACCGCAACGACCCTGGCTCCGGCGGATAGTAGGGGGCCAACCCGGTTTCCAAGATTGGCGCCTACGTCAAAGCAAAGCGCACCCTTCTGCACAAATGAAGCGTAAAAGGTGCTCCTTTTTTGGAAATCTTCACTTTCTTCCTCTTTCAAGGGTGTTGAGCTCTTCTTACGCCACTGATTTATTTTGTAAAGCAGGCTGTCTCTTGTGATTTTCCTGAGTAATTTTTTCATCTGAGTACGTTGTAGTTCGTTAGGCTAATTACTCTATTCGATTCAGCGAACTGCTTAACTGGTTCATAATAATGCCACTCTTTGTATTCACTATCTTATTGGCATTTTGGGGGTTTGGTACCTCAGATACTTGGATATAGGCCGCCTGATTACAGTAATGAAATGTACGTAAATAAGAGGAAAGCCCCACATCTAAATAGTATTGCCCCGGTGCATAGGCGATATCCGGATTTTTAAAAACGGCTTCGTACTCGCCGGCGGGTAAGTTAGCAGGGATTGTCCAGGATGTTTGTAACGGCATTCCTAGTTGGGTTCGAAGCCCCAGCCCTACCACGAAATGATTAACGAGCTCATTTAACCTAAATTTAATCCGTATTTGCCAACTGTCCCAAACAGGTGCCTCAGGCAGTAGACTTCCGGTCAGATCTTCAACGGTCAACTGATACGTAAAGCCGGGTAATTCATGACTGTTGGTAGGTGGCTCAAAGTTGAAACGCGCATCTGAATAGTTACTGACAGAGAGGTACTTGTCTAGTACCGTATTTAGTCCTCCACTGGCATATATACTACCTTGGCGTAGCAGTATGCCCCGGGTACACAGGTTTTGGACTGCCTCCATATTATGACTCACAAACAGCACTGTCCGTCCATCCTTCTCACTCACATCCTTCATCTTGCCGAGGCATTTCTTCTGAAATTCAGCGTCTCCTACCGCCAATACCTCATCCACGACCAAAATTTCGGGTTCGAGGTGGGCAGCCACGGCAAAGGCCAGGCGCACGTACATGCCCGAAGAGTAGCGCTTCACGGGGGTGTCGAGGTAACGTTCCACGCCGGCAAAGTCTACGATTTCGTCGAGTTTCGATTGGATTTCGCTTTTGCGCATGCCCATGATAGCCCCGTTCAGAAAAATGTTCTCCCGGCCGGTCAGCTCAGGATGAAAGCCTGTACCTACTTCCAGCAGCGAGGCCATCCGGCCCTTGACCCGGATGCGCCCGGTGGTAGGCTTGGTCACGCGTGAGAGGATTTTAAGCAGGGTGGATTTGCCCGCCCCATTGCGGCCAATGATGCCCAGAATCTCACCCTGCTTTACCTCGAAGTTTATATCCTGCAAGGCCCACACAAAATCACTCGTGCCTTTGGTACTTCGGTCGTTGGCCTGTCCTATCTTTCGGTAGGGATCGTCCTTGCCCCGCACACCCGCCCACCAACGGTGGAGGTCACGGCTGAGAGTGCCGGTCGAAATTTCGCCGAGCTCGTACAATTTGGAAAGGTTTTCTACCCGGATGACTGTATCTGACATAGTTTTAGACCGTATCCATAAAGGTTTTTTCCACGCGGTTGAACACCACAATACTCAACAGCAAACACACGGACATAAAACAAGAGCTATACGCGAGCCCGGCCCAGGAAAAGTATCCCTGCCCTAAAAATGAATATTTGAAAGCTTCTACTACACTTGTGATCGGATTGGCCAGCAACAAAAGCTTATACTTGTCCGGCACGATTTCGAGGGGATAGACAATGGGGGTACCATACATGAGCAACTGCACCCCAAACTGAATCAGAAAGCGCAGGTCGCGGTATTTGGTAGTCAAGGACGAAATGAGTACCCCGAAACTGAATCCTAGGCCCGACATCAGTAGCAGGTACAGCGGAAAAAGTGCCAGGGTACCATTGGGCTGTATCGGACTCTTGGACTGGGCCAGATAGTAAATCCACACCACTAGAAAGAGCGACAGCTGGATAAAGAACTTGAACAGGTTGGACACAACAATGGAAATGGGTACGGCCAAGCGGGGGAAGTACACCTTTCCAAAGAGGTTTTGATTCAGAATAAAAGTATCCGAAGTCTTCATGAGGCACTCCTGAAAGTAATTCCAGAGCGTAATACCCGCCAGATAGAAAAGGATTTTTGGCATCCCACCGGTGGAAATGCCGGCTACGTTGCCAAATATGACGACATAGGTAAGGGTAGTCAGGATGGGTTGGACAAAAAACCAGATCGGACCCAAGATGGTCTGTTTGTAGGTAGATACGATGTCACGCCGTACAAAGAGGGCGATCAAGTCGCGGTAGTGCCAGAGTTCACGCCAGTTAATATCAAAAAGGCCCGAATCCGGCTCAATTTCCAGGTCCCAGTGTTCGATATGTATGGGTTGACGCATTAAATTGCTAGTAACAATCGTAAGAGTTTCTACACGAATCTCTTCGAGATTTTTTATTTAATCTAACTTATGTTGGGACCGCTCAGACCTTTGCTGCTTTTACAGGCTTAACAAGTCACAATTCTTATTTTTTTCCAAAAGCCCGATGTAGTTGAGGCATCGCTAATATACGCCACTTGTAGATAGATACAACTACGTACTGACAAATTTAGACGTTTCGACAAGGTGCCTTCAAACGGGTTAGTTAGGATCATGGATGGCTAACCTTGTCTTTGCCCGAAAAAACCGTCGTTTTGGATGCCCAGGAAAATCCCAGGCCATAGGTAGCACGCGCACTTGCATCGTCAAATGCCGATTGGTCTGGTACTGATGGTTGAAATTATGCAGGCCGAGGCCTTGCTGCGCGTAACCTGGTTCATTTTTACCTTGAAGTAAAGTTTCTCCTTATCTTTGAAAGCTATGGTACGTATCTATTACAAAGAAGATGGCCGTCAGATCCGGCGGGAGACTGATGTGCGCGAGCTTGGGCGGATAAAAACACCCTTGTGGATTGACCTGCAATCACCTTCAAAGGAGGAGGAGGAGTGGGTAGAAACCAAATGCGATATTGATTTTCAGACCCCACAAGAGATTGTGGAGATCGAGAGTAGTGCCCGTTTTTTTGAACAGAACGATACCATTAATGCCAACTCCAACTTCCTGCAAATTAACTCCAACGGGTATCAGACCTATCCCGTATCGTTTATTTTGCGGGGAGATGTCCTGTTTACCTACCGCCGAGGTGACTCCAAAACCTTCGCCGATACAGTCAAGAAAATGAAGGTAAGTCCTGGTACATTTCAGACGGGTGTGGACTTCATGTTGATGCTACTCGAAACCCGTATTGAGGCTGATGCAGACTCCTTAGAGGCGATTTCGCGGGATATTTCTTCGATCAGTAAAGAGCTGATTCGTGAGCAGAAAGCGCGTCAGGAAGTACTCATCCGGATTAGCTCCTTGCAGGAAATTACGATGATGCTACGCGAAACATCCATTGACAAGCAGCGGGTACTGTCGGGTATTCTGCGGAGTCAATACTTCCCAGAAGACCGCAAAGAGCACCTGCGTATTATCTTGAAAGATATCAGCTCACTATTGGAATACACTACTTTTAATTTTGAACGGCTCGAATATTTGCAGAATACATTCATGGGTTTGATTAACCTCGAACAAAGCCAGGTGATTAAAATCTTTACCGTCGTGACGATCATCTTCATGCCACCGACGCTTATTGCGGGTATTTTCGGGATGAACTTCGTATCGCTTCCCACCTCGGGCTGGTCGTGGGGGTTCTGGGCCTCGTTGATACTCATGATCCTTTCATCGTTGATAGTGCTGTGGTATTTCCGGAAGAAACGATGGATTTAGAAGGACATTCGGCGGTTGGCAATTAGCCATGGCGTTCTTAACTATGTGATACAACAGAACCAATATTTTCTTTACCAGTACAATCAAAAGCTAATAACGATTCGCCGGTAGTACTTTAATCATGCCTTTACATTTCACCTCTGCCCGAACGGAAGAAGACCTCCGTCAAATTTTGACATTGCAGACCATTAATCTAAAAAAAATGTTTCTGAGGACATAAAAAAGTCGTAGGGCTTTGTGACGGTCTGCCATAGCTGGGAGGAAATAAACTTGCTGCACGGGACTACTCCGCAGATCATAGCCAAAGATGGAGATGCAGTAGTGGGCTACGCCTTGGCGATGGTACCTTCGCTGGGAGAGTTCATTGCAGATTTGAAGCCCATGTTTGAACTCTTCGCCCGCATACCTTGGGGCGATAAAGCTCTTTTGGATAGCAACTTCTACGTGATGGGACAGGTATGCGTGGCCGAATCTCACCGGGGACGAGGGATATTTGATGGCTTGTACCAGATGCATCGCGAGATATATAGCCCAATCTTTGATGTATTAATTACGGAAATTTCTACTAATAATACCCGTTCGCAGCGGGCGCACGAGCGAGTAGGGTTCCGTACTGTTCACCAGCACAAGGACCAATTGGATGACTGGAATGTGGTAGTTTGGGAATACTGAACGGGTATAGTGCTACCCTAGCGAAGCAAACGGAAGTTTCGAAATTCGAACAAACGTTTCCCGGTTTTTTTCTCAAACCAGTACAGTAGTCCATCTTTCAGGTCAAACTTCTTCTTGCTGAGATCCATCTCTACGTTCCAGTCTTGCCGGGCAATGCGCTCGTGCATGACGGCGGGGTGGGTATCCGTAAAGCGGGTAAGCGAGTCGAACTGGGTAAAGTCAAAAAAATCTTCACTTTGGAGGAGATGCTGCCATTCACTATCATCTTTCCAGAATCGCCCCACGTTCTTCATTTTTTGCTTCATCTGCACCGGACTTTTCACCCACCCGTAATGGTAAATGGCCGCCCCGCTATGCTTGACGTTAAGTTTTTGTATGTCCTTCCGAAATCCCTGCGCATCGCGGAATGCCGAGATACTGGGGTCGTTTCGGATAATACGTACCTCGTGGCGGTACCACGTGCGGCTGTCGCCCACGTAGTTGTACGTACCATAGAAATGCAGGTAGTCAAACAAAAGACCTTCCACGGCGGTGTTATCGGCGTGCTGTTCACAGGCTTGGCGGATGATCGGGTGGTACTTTTCGTGTAGCACCTCATCGCCCTGAATGTAGAAAACCCAATCGGCATCCGTGGGTAGCTGCCGGTAGGCTTTATCGGTTTCTACGGCGAGTACCTTACCGCCTTCGCGCAGCGACATATCCCAGACCGATTCTACAATCCTGATCTTGTCCGACCCAATGCTACGAATCAAATCCAGGGTGTCGTCCTTGCTTTGTCCTACACTCACGAGCATTTCGTCTACCACGGGAAGTATGGAACAAATGGCCTCTACAATCGGGTAGTCATTGAGCAGGGCATCTTTAATGATGGTAAATCCGACAATTTTCATGGGATCAGGATCATTTAGCAGGCATGAGGTAGGGATACTTTCCCCTCCGGGTGTAAAAATAGTCATTCAGCCGGATTACCCGAGGACGTCATACTGGAAAGTCCGGTGTAAGGGTGGTTTTGGTAGGCCATACCTATGATTTTTGTAGTAAATATAGACGGGGTAAGATGCCGGAGGTAGGGTCGGGATACGGAGATGTTAATTTTCACTTTCAAAAGTTTATGTATTAATAAATAATTGAAAATCAGATAATTAATATTATTTTCATTAGACTTTTAGAACAAGTCTAAACAACGATACCCTCTGCCTTGAAATTAACGGCATATCGGTGTAGCTTTGTTCATTACCTTTTTACCCTAACAATTTTGTTTAGCAAAGGGTTAATACGTTGAATGATCACCATCAAAAAATAGAAAAGAAAAATATGTCACAAGTACTGACTAGCCAGCCAGAGCCCTTACTAACCGAAGATCCAATGCGCTTTGTTTTGTTTCCTATCAAGCATCAGGATATCTGGCAAATGTATAAGCGCCACGAAGCGTCTTTCTGGACCGCCGAGGAGATAGATCTTTCGCAGGATATGAAAGATTGGGTTAATCTTAGCGATAACGAGCGCCACTTTATTTCTCATATTCTAGCCTTTTTTGCGGCTTCTGATGGAATTGTGAATGAAAACCTTGCCATTAACTTCCTGAGCGAAGTACAGTATGCCGAGGCTAAGTGTTTCTATGGATTCCAGATTGCCATGGAAAACGTTCACTCAGAAACGTACTCGTTATTAATTGATAGCTACATCAGAGACCCAACTGAGAAAAATCGACTGTTGCGTGCTATTGACACTGTACCTTGTGTACAGAAAAAAGCTGATTGGGCCTTAAAGTGGATCAACAGCGAAGATTTTACCGAGCGGATCATTGCATTTGCGGCAGTGGAAGGCATATTCTTCTCAGGATCTTTCTGTTCTATCTTCTGGTTGAAGAAGCGTGGCCTGATGCCGGGACTGTCTTTCTCCAATGAGCTGATCTCCCGCGACGAAGGACTGCACTGCGAATTTGCTTGTCTGTTGTACACGCAGCATATCAAGAACAAACTGCCCGAAGCGCGTGTAATGGAAATTATACTGGATGCCGTGGAGATAGAGAAGGAGTTTATTTCGGAGGCGCTACCCGTGTCGCTGATCGGTATGAACTCTGAGTTGATGAAGCAATACATTGAGTTCGTAGCCGATTTCTGGTTGGAGCGTTTGGGTTGCCCAAAGCACTTCGGAACGTCTAACCCATTTGACTTTATGGAATTAATTTCTCTTCCCGGAAAAACTAACTTCTTTGAGAAGCGCGTGGGAGAGTACCAGAAAGCCGGTGTGATGTCGGGTGTGACAGACAAAGATTCTGGACATAAGATTTCCTTCGACGAAGATTTCTGATCAAGTCGATCTAAACCTATTCTGATTATATACACAAAGACCTCCGGAGTTGAACTCCGGAGGTCTTGTGTTTGTATAAGAGTATTTTCGACTAAGTACTAGTACAAAAAGCGAAGGGCTAATAACCTAATAACTAAACATCTAGTACGCCGTCTATCATTTTCCAGACTAACTCGCTTTCGTAGCCTTTTCCTAGGGCATAGCGTACGAGCTTCTGCTTTCGCTTAAACGCATCCGTTTCGGTTCGTTCGAGGGCGGCGTTCTTCTTGGTCAGAAGTTGTTGGAGGGTAGCTTCGTAGTTCTCCGCATTGATCTCTGCCATTCCTTGTTGAATAGTATAGTCCGTCAACCCGCGGCGGCTAAGCTCTTGCCTGATCCGTATTTTACCCCATTTTTTGATCCTGAACTTACCCCCGGCATAGGTTTTGGCAAATCGTTCTTCGCTGAGATAGTTGAGCGAGATAAGTTCCGCTATAATTTCCTCGGCCTCATCACCCCATACGCGCCATTGTTTTAGCCGCTGCCGTACCTCATCCTGCGTTCGCTCCTGGTAGGCGCAGTAAGAGGTAGCTTTTTGTAGTATGAGGCGGTCCATGGGCGGTTTATCCGGGTAGGAAACCTACCCTTGATTACTTAAAACGATTTCCAAAGGTAAAGGATACTCCGGCGTGAATACTCAGAAACTTGGATGAACTTTCTAAGTTATACTGAGTATCTCCGGCTTGATTCTTCCCGAAACTTACATTATAGAGGGCTTCGGCCGTCAGCG
>JBDNFP010000240.1:0-16225 GCA_041689775.1 Spirosomataceae bacterium | reverse complement strand
CACTTGCGGCGGCGGCGGACTTGGATGATTTTTTTAATAACTTGCCAACTTGCGGCGGGGAGGTCTGAACTGTATGTTTTGATTCGCATTCATCAATATAGCCAGCCTTCCCGCTTTTTCAAATTAACTCAAACAGCTTCTTAGCGATTGCGGTTTTCGGGTAACGTATAAAACATATTTCCTCCGGCGGCTTTTTGGTCGATGGTCGAAAATACATCCGGGCCGGTGCTAGGTATCGTAACCTCATCAACACCCCGGCGTGCTATGCGGGTACCAAAAATCTGGAAAAGTGCCTCGCCTAGTAACGGATCACGGGGATCACCGTAAGGGTACAGTACCGCGCCTTCGGTTTTGGCTACGTTGGGCTGAAAACCAGCCGTGTATTCAGAACTTCTCAGGCTATTTGAGGACCGTGACACAATGGGCTGAATACCCCATTTGATTCGCTTAGTATTGTCTGAGAGCGTGATAGAGCCCACGTTCTTTCCGGTTGTTTTTCCACCGATTAGTACGGTGTTCATAAAGGGTTTTAGTCCGTTGATTACCAACTCGCTGGCCGAGGCCGTGGAGGTAGAGGTCAGGAAGAATACCCGGGAAAGGTTACCGCCTACGTTTTGGCTTTTGCTCACAAAGTTATCCTGGAAAAACGACTTACCGTACTCTTTTTCCAGATCAGGCGTCACGGTTTTGTTGTATTCCTTGTAGAAGAAAACACTGTTGGTGGTAACTCCCTTGGCAATCAGGCTGGCAATTTGGGTAGCCGAACTTACGTAGCCACCACGGTTATAGCGGAAGTCAATCACCAGTTCATTAATACCTTTACTTTTGAAATCGGCAAAAATCTGTTCGAGTTTCTGGTCGTAGGTCTTTACGTTGCTACCGTTGGGGCCGGGAATAAACTGATGGTACACCAGATAGCCCACCCGTTTGTCGCCTCTCACATAGGTAGTGTCAAAGTACACGGGATCAGATTGTAACACGGCGGGCGAAACCAATTTAGTGACAGTACCGCTCACTACCTGATTGTTACCGTCCAGGGTACCCAAGGTAAATGTTTTGGAATCGGTACCGGTGTATAAAAGTCCGTTGTAATTACTAACGGTTAGTTTTTGTCCGTTGACCTGCGTAAAGAAATCGCCGCGCTTAAATCCGGCTCTCTCGGCCGAAGAGCCCTTGATCACATACGTTACAATACCGTAAATATCATCTCCGGTACTGGTATACCGGATCAGCCTGAATTCAAGGCCGGTACTGGTAGATTCACCGCTTAATGATGCTTTCAACTCATCGGCACTCTCTTGGAGCCACGAAAAACGGTCGCCGTCGGGGCGAAGTGATGCGTCGTAGCGGTAAAGAATGGAGCTAAAAAAATCCTGAGGTTTCTGGGAGAAATTGGGGCTAGCTGGTAGCTTATCATTCCAGAAGTACCAGGTTTTCATATTTCCCAGTATCCAGTTATTTACTTCGGTATCGTTGGGGTTTCCAATGCCTGGGTCTACGCTCTTTTCTTTACAGGATACCAGCATAGTAACTATCATGAGAAGGAGCCAGAGTGAATTTCTTTTCATGTATCTTATTTAGTTTGAAGTGATTATTTTCGTTTAGGTTGTCTCTTAAAACGCAATAGGTCAGTGATTCATTATAACTGTGTGCTGATACGCCAAGATAAAAGTAAATACAGTTTGTCGAATTAGCTACAAAATTCAAATTTGGAACCTAACCACACAAGACAATCACTGTTTTCTCGTTGTTTCATATAAAATACAGACGTTTCATCAGCCCACTTTTCGATATGAATACAGCCAATTGTAAGACATTAAGTTTAGTTTTTTGTTTTGGACTCTTCGTGAGTGCGCCAATCTTGGCTCAATCGACTGAAAGCAATGAAACAGATGATGCCTTCGTGTGTAACTACGTAGGAAATGGCATCCGTAACCCTAAAGAAATTTGCAATTATCTGGCATTTACCTCCAATCGCCACGCGGAGCGGGTAGTAGAGCGGATTCTACAACCCGTAGGTCTATCGCGAAATTTTGTGGTCGTAGAATGCCCCAATACCGAAAATTGTTTCGCCACGGTAGTAGATGGGCAGCGTTTCATCATCTACGACGGGCAGTTTATGAAACAAATCGAGAACCTGACTAATACCGACTGGTCAGCCACCAGTATTGTGGCCCACGAGATAGGTCACCATTTGCAGGGGCATACCATTGACGGCTTGGGTAGTCGTCCGGAAAAAGAATTAGAAGCGGATCGATTCTCGGGCTTTGTGCTGCATCAGTTGGGAGCTTCCCTCGACGAGTCGCTCATTGCCATCCGCACGTTATCCAGCGAAGAAAGTACCTATTCGCACCCGGGACGGGAGATTCGGGTAAATGCCATCAAACGAGGTTGGGACGATGCCGAAAGGATGTATCCACGCTGGAATCAGCCTGCAAACACCGTGGCTTCGGCACCACCCGCCCGTCAACGGGAAGATGCCGTATATCGGCCGAGTAGTAGTCTCTCCAACCCGGTACCTGAGGAAATCATTGAAACAGATATTGCAGTGCGCTTGCCCAAAGGCTGCGTATCAGGCGACTGTTCCAACGGACGGGGTATTCTGATATCGGAGAATCAGGAGCGCTACGAGGGGGAGTTTCTGGAGGGCAAAAAGCAAGGACTAGGCGTGCAATTTTATTCTTCCGGCATGGTGCGGTACAAAGGGCAGTTTAGGAATGAACTGCGCTCAGGACAGGGTACCTACTATTTTACCAATGGGGATAAGTACGTCGGTACTTTTATTGATAATGTACCCCAAGGCAAAGGTACCTACTATTATTCCGATGGGGAGCAGTTTGTGGGAAGCTTCAGGCGAGGAGTCCGCGAAGGCTACGGGGTACTCGTGCGGTCTAATGGTGCCCGAGAAACGGGCTACTACCGAGACGATGAACGAATAAGGTAAATTCGAAATCATACAAATAGTCTTCTTCGAAGCTAATAAAAGAAGCTTCGAAGAAGACTATTTGTATCGAACTAAGGCTAAGTTGGTGTAGCCAAGATGTGGCTGCTTACAAACAACCAAATGCTCCCGCAAAAATAGATTTGTAATAACTTCTTCTGTATCAAATACCTACAAAAAGCTAACGACTACAGGCTATTAGCTTGAACTAGAATTAAGCTTCCAGAAATACGTCTTCAATAATATCGCAGGCAGCGTTCATTTGCTCTTCGTTGATGACTAACGGCGGAGCAAAACGTATTTTATTACCGTGGGTAGGCTTGCACAACAGCCCTTTGCGCATCATAGTCATACACAAGTTGTAGGCCGTGGAGCTTTTTTCGGTGTCATTGATCACGATGGCGTTGAGGAGACCTTTACCCCGAACCAACTCTATCATATCAGTCTTACCTTTCAAAGCATTCATGCGGTCGCGGAATAGCTGTCCCATAACTTCGGCGTTGTCGGCCAGGTTTTCGTCTTCGACTACCTGTAAGGCGGCAATGGTAACGGCGCAGGCCAATGGGTTTCCTCCGTAGGTAGAGCCGTGCTCACCGGGTAGGATGGTCATCATTACTTCGTCGTCGGCCAATGCGGCGGATACGGGGATAGTCCCGCCCGAAAGTGCCTTACCTAGTACCAGAATATCAGGTTTTACACCTTCCCAGTCGCAGGCTAGTCGCTTACCGGTACGGCCGATTCCGGTCTGTACTTCGTCGGCTATGAAAAGAACATTGTATTGGGTACAGAGGTTGCGTACTCCTTTGAGGTATCCTTCATGGGGTACTACCACGCCGGCTTCTCCCTGAATTGGCTCCACCATAAACCCCGCCACGTTGGGGTTAGACTTGAAAATATCTTCGAGGGCCACAAGGTCATTGTAAGGTACCAGGGCGGTGCCAGGTAGGAACGGGCCGTAGTCCTTCGTGCTGGATAGATCCGTAGAAGAGGAAATAGCGGCTAGCGTACGTCCCCAGAAATTACCTGTAGCATACACGGTTACCGCCTGATCTTGTGGAATGCCTTTCACTTTATAGGCCCATTTACGGGTAAGTTTGAGGGCGGTTTCGCCTCCCTCCACCCCGGAGTTCATCATTAATACTTTGTCGAAGCCAAAGTACTCACAGAGAAATTTTTCGCATTCTCCCAGTATATCGCTGTGGAAAGCCCGGGAAGTGAGCGTTAGTTTTTGCGCCTGCTCCACCATGGCATTAATAATCCTGGGATGGCAGTGCCCCTGACTGACGGCGCTGTACGCCGACAGGAAGTCAAGGTATTTTTCACCCTCTACATCCCACAGGTACACTCCCTCACCCCGATTGAGCACCACGGGCATGGGCTTGTAGTTATGGGCACCATATTTCCATTCGGTATCAATGGCTTGCTGAGTGGTAGAAACTTGTGTTGTATCGGTATTTTGCATAAATATTTTCGTGATTACGTATATAGCTAGAACAAAGGAACTCGGATAAAGGTTGTAACGTAAAAATAGTAAAACCCTCATTTCCGCACAATATTGAGTAATCACAAGAAGAATAAATCATCCGTTAGCGGCAAAAACGGCTTGTCAGAAGAGGATCATTATCTTAACGACAAGGGCTTCTTAGTATTTACTGAGGCCTATCACCTCAAAAGAGGGTACTGCTGCAAGAATGGCTGCTTGCATTGTCCCTACGGGTACAATAAAAACGCTTGAAATTAATAAATCGAGGGGAAATTTTCAGGTCAGAATTTGGACTAAGTGCTGATTTTTATATCTTTGTACTCTCATTTGCAAAAGTTGAAAGATTATGGCTAAGGTTTGTCAAATTACTGGTAAAAGAACTCGTGTAGGGAACAATGTTTCTCACGCTAATAATAAGACGAAGCGTAAGTTTTTTCCAAACTTACAGAAAAAGCGTTTTTTCATCCCTTCAACGGGTGAGTGGATCACGATGAAGGTTTCGACTTCGGCCCTTCGCACGATTAATAAAAACGGCATTGAGTCTACTATTAAGAAAGCTTACTTGAAAGGTACGCTTAGTATCTAAAAGTTCTTTTACGAATTTGTTAGAAAGGTCTCTTCTTGCGGGAAGAGACCTTTTGCAGCTTCAGAAATTGCTTACTACCCGATCGCCCTCTTTGTGATCTGTTTTATCCTGTTTTCTTTCCCGTTCACTCCCCCTATCCGACGGTTCATCATTCTTTAATATCAAACTATTCGTTTTCTGGCTTGTTTTGTGTCCACAGTCATGAAGTAAGAAAAAATTAATTTATGAATAAGTTATTACAAGCAACCTTTGTGGGGCTGGTTTTCCTGTTGGGAAGTACTCAGGTCCACGCCCAGGAAAAATATACCCTTAGTGGGTATGTTAAAGATATAACCAACGGAGAAGGACTCATCGGGGTATCTGTATACGTGCGGGAGGCGGCGACCGGCGTGGCTACTAATCCTTACGGGTTTTATTCTATTACTTTGCCTGAGGGTGACTACACTTTGGTATTCACCTACATAGGCTACGAGAAGATCACCAAAAATATTTCTTTGAAAGCAAATTTCCGCCAGAACACCGAGATGGCCGAAGAGAGCCGTCAATTGCAGGAGGTAGTGGTATCAACCCGGAAAGAAGACGATAACGTACGTAGTCTTGAAATGTCGGTCAATAAGGTAGATATTAAGACCATTCGTAAGATATCGGCGCTACTTGGTGAGGTGGACGTTATAAGAAGTATACAATTATTGCCGGGAGTTACTACGGTGGGTGAAGGTGCCTCGGGCTTCAACGTGCGGGGGGGGGACGTATCCCAAAACCTGGTACTACTCGACGAAGCCCCGGTCTATAACTCATCCCATTTATTTGGATTCTTTTCGGTCTTTAACCCCGACGCGGTGAAAGATGTAAAGTTAATTAAAGGAGGTATTCCGGCACAATACGGAGGACGTATTTCGTCGATTCTGGACGTCAGGATGAAGGAGGGTAACACCAAGAAGCGGGAAATCAACGGCGGTATTGGTACAATCTTCTCGCGGCTTACCTACGAGCAGCCCTTTGCCAAAGGAAAAGGCTCATTCATCGTAGCCGGCCGGCGGTCTTACATCGATGTGCTGGCGAAACCCTTTCTTAATAAAGATCTGAAAAATAGTAGATTTAACTTCTACGACCTGACGGCAAAAGCTAATTATCGCCTTGACGATAAAAATACTTTTTATGCTTCGAGCTACTTTGGTCGCGATGTTTTCGGGGCTGATTTTGGGTTTGGCTGGGGTAACAGCACGGCTACGGCCCGCTGGAACCATATTTTTTCTAACAAGCTCTTCATGAACCTGACGACGTATTACAGCAATTATGACTACTCGCTGGAATCGAACCGAAATAATAAGGACGTTAAAGATAAATTTAATTGGAACTCTAAGATTATCAGCACAAGCGTAAAGCCTGACTTTACGTACTACCTCACACCCAATAATCAGATCAGTTTTGGTGGGCAGTACATCTACTATGATACCCGGCCGGGCAAAGCCGTAGCCATATCAAATGGAGAGCGCCGGGATATCAGCCTCGACTCTCGCTTCGGTGATGAGTCAGCCCTGTATATTTCCAATGAGCAAAAGGTGTCGGATCGTTTATCGTTGCAGTACGGCATCCGCTACTCTTTTTATCGGAACTTGGGACCGGGACGCGTATACGACTACCAGGAAATTCAAAAAGGAGAACGGCAAGTACCCAACTTACCGGGTACAATGATTGAAAAAGGAGATGTGATCAAGCAGTATGGCAACTGGGAGCCGCGTTTTGCGTTGAATTTCGGCCTTAGCTCTTCGGCATCCATTAAGCTAAGCTATAATCGTACCGCCCAGTACCTGCACTTACTATCCAACACGGCCGCTAGTTCGCCGCTGGATGTCTGGACGCTGAGTACTAATATCATAAAGCCCGAAATTGCCGATCAGGTAGCATTGGGATGGTTTAAGAACTTCCGCGATAATACTTATGAAACATCGGTGGAGGTGTACTACAAGGACCTGAAAAATCAGATTGATTACGTCAGAAACTCTGACCTGTTGCTGAACCCCTTCGTTGAGGGAGATTTGCTTTTTGGCAAGGGGAGAGCCTACGGGGCGGAGTTTTTTGTGAAGAAAAATAAAGGTCGTCTGACGGGATGGTTGAGCTATACGCTGGCTCGTACTGAGCGGCAGATTGAAGGGGTGAATAATGACGGCTGGTTTCCGGCCCGGTTCGACAAACCCCATAATTTCACGTTTGTTGGTATCTATGACCTGACCGACCGCCTCACGCTGTCTTCCAACTTTACGATTGCGTCGGGTACGCCAGCTACTTTCCCTAGCAACCGATTTGAGTGGAATGGCTGGGCGCTACCGCACAATGTGTACAACGCGCGCAATAACAATCGGATTCCAACCTACCATCGGTTAGACTTTGCGGCTACTCTGAAAGCCAAAAAGAAACTCTTCGGAACGGGAGAAAGCGAATGGGTATTCTCGGTGTATAATGCATACAACCGCCGGAATCCTTACTCGGTATACGTGCGTCAGAATGAAACGAACACGTTGCAGACCGAGGCTGTACGGTTCTCAGTAATCGGTTCGTTCATTCCGGCTGTTACTTACAATTTCAAGTTTTGATCAGCTAAAAGGAGAAAAGCATGAAGGAGGAGGAGTCAACCACACAGGATAAACCCAGAATTGCCGTTTTAGGGGCAACGGGCAGAACTGGCCGTTGGATTGTGGAAGAGGCATTGCGGAGAGGATATGCCGTAAATGCGCTGGTGCGGGATAAGAGTCGGTTAGCCATTCAACACGATGATTTGAGTGTTATTGTGGGAACACCCGAATCGAAAAATGATTTAACCACAACAATGGCTGGGTGCGAGGCGGTTCTTAGCGCGCTGAATATTTCCCGGGTTCATGAGTGGTGGTTATGGTCAAAACTGACGGCCTCGCCCACTTTTTTAAGCGAGGTAGCGCAAAAGGTCGTTGAGGTAGCTACCGAAATGAATACACAGTGTTGTCTGGTAGTGACGGCTTGGGGTACTTCGGAAACGAAGAAAGATTTACCCGCTCCGTTTCGATGGATGATCGATATGACCCAAATAGGTATAACGTACCAGGATCACGAACGACAGGAAAGGGTTTGGGAAAAGTCGGGCCTTGACTGGACGATCATTCGCCCCGTGGGGCTTACAAACAGTACAGAGGAGAAATCTATCCAAATAAAATTAGATACCTCCACGTCGAAACCAGCGATGACGATAAGTCGCCGGATGGTAGCCTTATTTATGCTGGACGCCCTGGAACAGGGTACTTACACACACCAAATGCCGATTATTTCTTATTTATAAATAAAGATGAAAAAGAACTTCACCCTATTGAATACCTGTATACTGGCGGTGGCGTCGATGCTACTTATGACCAGTTGCGAGGATGTAATTGACCTAAAAACCGAAACCGGACCAAGTCAATTGGTAGTGGATGGTTGGATTACCAATCAACCCGGCCCGCAGACGATACGACTAGCCCAATCAGCGGCCTACTTTAATAATCAGGCAGCATCGTCGGTTTTGCAGGCACTAGTCACCGTTACCGATGATGAAGGAAATATCTTTGAATTTAAAGACCAGGAAAATAAAGGAGTATACCAATGGATGCCGCAGGAGGAAGCAACTACCTTGGGTCGGATTGGCCGCACGTATGCCCTCCGGATTGTGCACGATGGGGAAACTTACGCGGCGACGAACTCAATCAAACGGGTACCAGTTATCGACTCATTGATTTACCGGGACGAGAAGTTTCCGTTCACTCCGCCCGAAGGCCCGCGTGAGGGCTACATCGGCGAGTTTTTTTCCAAAGATTTCGTGGGTATGGGTGACACCTATTGGATTAAGCCGTTGAAAGGCGGGCGGCTTTATGGTACCAAACCTAATCAGATTTCTATTGCCTTTGACGGGGCGTTTAATCCGGGTGCTTCTACAGATGGACTGGATTTTATTCTGCCACTCCGGCAGTCTATTTCGATAAATCAACTGTTTTCGGTGGGAGATACCATCGGGGTAGAGTTGCATAGTATTACACTCGAAACCTATTACTTTCTGTTGCAGGTTCGTCAGGAGTCGTCCAACGGGGGTATTTTTGCGGTACCACCGGCTAATATTCCGACCAATATTCGCAACCTGAACCCCGGTGGAAAGCAAGCATTGGGCTACTTTGGAGCATCAGCGGTTAGTAGATTGGAAACAATTATTGATCCGGCTAAGGCGCGGCCTAAGCTTTAAAACTGGTACATTACCTGCGCTTTAACTTCGCTTCGGGTATTCCCCTGAATTTCGCCAAGCCCGGAACTGATCACGTCGGTATTGCTAAACCTCGACTGCGACCAACGCAGCCAAACCCGCACGTTTTTGGATACGGCGTACCGCAGCATCAGGTAGTGACGGGTGCCCCGGTCGTAGTAGGCCGGAATCGAAAATGAGTAGAGTACGTCCTTTTCGTACACGTATTGGCGGCTATCATAATTATCGGTAGCAAAAAAAGCCATCCGACCGCTTAGCTCCAGGCGCGGCCAACGCCACGTAATATCTTGTAGCACCGTGAACCCTCGGGACCGTGAAACTCCTTCGTAAGTAAAGTTTCCTCCCTGTATTCGGGTTCGGAGGGCAAACCGTAGGGGTAAGTCATATTCGGCTTGCACCAAAGCCGTGCGACGGATGGTCTTCCCAAGCACGGCCACCGAAGAGAATTGATCGGGTAAGTTGCGCTGTTTCTGTTCCTCATGGAAAAGGGCTGAAGCCGAAAAACGGCGATTGGGCGAATATCGGATGTTGAGTAGTCGGTCGTTACCTTCCGATGGGGCATTGACAAGGTACTTCAACCAAGGGGATCGAAAACGATCATAAAAGCCACTAAACTGCCATTTTCGGCTGGGGCTATACCGAAGGCCCCAGTAGGTGCCAGATTCATTGATTGGCCTGGACCCTTCGGTCAGTGGGTTGCCGTAGAAGGAGTGGAAGTTACGGTCGTAGTGGCGCATGAGTAGGGTAAAGTCCAGCGTCTTACTCAGGGAAGAAATAAGTCCGCCAATACCTCCCAATCCGCCACTTTGTGAGTGGGCTCCCTCCCCAAAGAAATGAATATTTTTCCAAAGATAGTTGGCGTGAAGGCCAACGATCAGGTTATCTTTTCCCCGAAACTCAAACTCATTGTAGGGCAGATTGCGCCGTCGGAGTGAAGCGTCAAAATGGGTGTAGAGTGCCGTCGCTCCTACCTTACCTCGCTGCCTGGGTAGCGTGTAAAGTACATGTATTCCTGCGTTTCTCTCCGGGATAAGCCCCTGATTAGCCCGCTCCGTAGGCGTTCGGTGTAGCCCGGCGGCGAGTAAAGACGAAACAACCAGATCATCAGGGTTGGCTACGGTGGTATTGATACTAGCATCGCGACGTGTGCCAGAAGTGATCAACGTAATATCAATATTTTTGCTGGCGGCAACGGTAGCAGATACCCCCCGGAAAAACCCTGCTTCCAACACGGAGGTATAAGGGCGCAGGCCGAGGGTACTTCGGTACGTGGTCAGAATGGTTTCGGTGCCTTTGCCCAGTGCAAATCCAGCTGATAGGACCATTCCTTGCCCAACCTGCATCTGGTAATCGCCAATGATCAGATTTTTGAGTCGCCCCTGATTCATGATTTGGGCGTGGAAAGAAGAGAAGTCCGCTCCGTATATTTGGCGTTGAGGCTGCCACGATAAGACTTCCCCCGCATCTTTTTCGAGGGTAAAACCCATACTGAACGCTCCTGTGCGGGCGTAGCGGTAGCGGGCGTATGTTTGGTGCTGACCACCGGCGTAGCGTGTACTAGAGCGCGAGGTAGTATCGAGTTCAGAAAAACCCTTTTGTTGTTCCAGTAGTCGTTCGGAGCGAAGTATCAGAAAGTGCTGGGTAGGATTTTGTATCGACTCCTGTAGCGAAAGTCGGCGGCTTTGTAGAGTCACAAAAGGTAGTAGGCGCCGGATAGTTGGGAGATCGAAGGTCGGGATTGCCTGTAATTCGTAAAGGGAAAGTAACGGTCCCAGCTTGGTACGGTACTCAAAGAAGGCGTCGAGTTGTTGCTGAGAAAGTATGTAGGTAGCGGCGAGCTCGTCGTGGGTGGCGGTATTGAGGTCTAGTGGATTAGTGTAAAGTTGGAAGAGTGATTCGAATAGGTCGGCATAGTTGACATCATCGGTGGGTACCGGGAAGAGCTCCTGAATGAACTTGTTGATATCGATTTCGGTGTGGGGAGGAGCCTGACCGATTGAAAATAATGGTGTCAAAAGCAATAGGACACGATACGTCAGGGTTATTACCTTTCTGAAATATCGTGTCCTGATCATGTTGGTGGTGTTAATAGGGCATATAAAAACACAATAGGGTACTTAGTAAGCTTTTAAGCTGAGATCAAGACTCTTGATCTGATGGGTAAGGGCACCGCTCGAAATATAATTAACGCCCGTTTCGGCTACCGCCCGAATGGTACTTTCGTTGATGTTACCGGAGGCTTCGGTTTCAAACCGATCGCCAATGCGGCGAACGGCCTCGCGCATGTCGTCAAGCGAGAAGTTATCCAACATAATAATATCAATGCCACCAACTCGCATGATTTCTTCTACCTCGGTCAGATTACGGGCTTCCACTTCAATTTTTAGTTTCCGCCCGGTTTCCTGCAAATAAGTGAGTGTACGACCAATGGCTGCCTCAATACCCCCAGCGTAGTCGAGGTGATTGTCTTTTAGCATTATCAGATCATACAGCCCCATGCGATGGTTGTATCCTCCCCCGATCCGAACGGCCATTTTTTCAAAAAACCGGAAATTAGGGGTTGTTTTGCGGGTATCCAGTAGCTTCACGGGTAGTTCGCCAATCAAGTCAACCATGCTCCGGGTATAGGTAGCAATGCCGCTCATGCGCTGCATGATATTGAGAGCAAGCCGCTCCGCTTTAAGTATAGACTGTGCGCTACCCTGTACGGTAAGTACAAACTCGCCGGGCTTGATGAATGCACCATCGGATATCAATACCTCCACCTGCAGGGAAGGGTCGACTTCATTGAATACTACTAGAGCCATTTCTACACCAGCCAGAATACCGGCCTGTTTTACGAGCATCCGGGCCCGTTTGGTAGCTGCGGCTGGTACGCAGGAGAGAGAAGAATGATCGCCATCGCCTACGTCTTCACGCAGGGCCATTTGGATCAGATCACGGATTTCGTGGGGGTTTGTTTCCATAAGTCGAAATTACAGTCTTGCCACGAAACGGCCAAACTACGGTTGATGTGCTTGAAAAATTTTCTATCCTAATTTAACCAACTCCTTCAAATCAGAGTTAGAAAAATCGCCGATCCAAGTTTCGCCGTTAGCTACCGTCAGGTTGGCCAACTCTTTCTTTTGCTGAATCAGCTGATTGATCTTCTCTTCAAAACTGCCTTCGGTGATCAACCGGTGTACCAGCACATTGCGGGTCTGTCCGATCCGGAAGGCCCGGTCGGTAGCCTGGGCTTCCACCGCAGGGTTCCACCATAGATCGTAGTGAATGACGTTGTTTGCGGCGGTCAGGTTCAGGCCCGTACCACCAGCTTTTAGCGAAAGTATCAACAGTCGCGTAGCGCGGTTGGCCTGAAAATCATCCACCATAGCATCGCGTTTTTTGCGACTCACGCCGCCGTGCAGGAAGGGTACTTCCAGACCGAGTTGTTGGTGCAGCATGGTTTGCAGCAGCGTGCCCATCTCTTCGTACTGCGTAAAAATCAGGGCCTTTTCACCGTTTTCCAGCAGTTGTTGCACCAGTTCGAGTAGCAGCAGACTCTTGCCGGAAGCCTGCGGGTTGGCTTCGCCTTTTTTGAGGTAGTGGGTCGGATGGTTGCAGATCTGTTTCAGGGCGGTCATCATTTTAAAAATCAAACCGCTGCGGTTAAAACCGTCCTTGGCCCCCTCAATGCCCCGCAGAGCGGTATCCACCACACTTTGGTACAAGGCTGCTTGCTCCGAAGTGAGCGTACAGGATTGATCCATTTCGATTTTATCGGGTAAGTCCTGAATAATGGTTTTATCAGTTTTGACCCGCCGCAGAATAAACGGCTCTGTCATGCGCCGAAACACATCGAGCCGGTGCTGATCCCGGTCAATTTCGATAGGAATGGCAAAGTCACTGCTGAACTTTTTTAGCGAGCCCAGATAGCCCTTATTTACAAAATCAAGGATGCTCCAGTACTCGCTCAGGCGGTTTTCGACGGGCGTGCCGCTCATGGCAATGCGCACGCCAGCTTTTATTTTCTTAATGGCCTTGGTTTGGGCTGTGGCGGGGTTTTTGATGTTCTGGGCTTCGTCAATGACCACCACCGGCCAGGGTGTTTTGGAAAAAGTTTCCAGTTCACTACGCACCACACCATAGGTTGTCAGCACCAGGTCAGTATCCTTGAAGCCCGCTTTATTACAACCCGTGCCATGGTAGGTAAAAGTTTTCAGGTCGGGCGCAAAACGGGCAATTTCCTTGTTCCAATTGGTTAGCAGTGTCGTAGGTACTACCACCAGTCCTTTATGTTTTTTAAAAGCACCTTCTTCTTTAAACTTCTGTAAAGTGGTAATAACTTGCAAGGTCTTACCCAGTCCCATATCATCAGCAATGAGGCTACCGAAGCCAATGCGGGCATTTTTGTACAGCCACTCGTAGCCCCGCTGCTGGTAAGGTCTCAGCGTAGCTTGCAATACCTTGGGCAGCCCGACGGCTTCGGGAGCGGTCAGTTTTTTGATGAGTTTTCGGGCTGAGTTGGTGAGTTTTACACCCGCCCCGTCGTATTCCTCCGTGAGAGCGGCTTGCAGAATGGTCTGGGAGTCGGGTACCGGTGGATTTTTGAGTTTATTCAGCAAATTGCGAATTTCCTTTTCTTCCAGATAGACGTACTGATCCCGGATTTTGACCAGCCCCCGGTAGTTTTCGATCATTCCCACAAACTCATTGGTATTGACGTGCTCATCGCCAATAGCCACCTCCCAGCGAAATGCCAGCATGGATTCCAGATCAATGACCGAACTGGCCGCTACTCGGCCCGTATCCTCACTATCGAGCGTCATGGATAACTGCGGACGAACAAGTTTTTGCAACGATTTAGGTAGCATGATTCGGATTCCGAATAGCCTCAGAGTGGGTAGGATTTTGAGTAGTACATCGGGAAATTGTAGCGCATTAAAGGCTAACTGCTGCGTACCTTTGGAAGAAATAAGCTGATTAAGCTGCGGAAAATGCTCGGCCATCATTGAGAGATCGCGGAGCACGCCCATTCGTACCGGGGCGTAGTCGGGCTCTTCCATGAACGCTTCCAGCGTGATGGGGGCTTTCATCTCTGTCCCTTTTTTCTCCACCAGAATATGGACGATAAAGGTACCTTCCTCCGCATTTTCTTCCACCTGAATCAAGGGCACGTAGTCGCGTTGGGCAATAAAAAACTTATTGAGCCATAGCTGAATATTTGCCGGGGTCTCGCGGCTTTCAAACCCGCTGAACCGGGCGTAGTCGCGGCGGAAGAATAAGTCGTCTATTTCGGTATCCTTATAATGGTAACGATCATTAAAGTGCTTGATCCTAGCCGTCAGAATCATCGAGCTCAGCATGATAAACCAATCACTTTTAATGGGCTCGTAAATGTCGTGGCGGCCTACCTTATAAAAGAAAAACTCGGGTGGGAGTAAGGCCTTCACTTGCCGGGCAATTGTATTTATTTCTTGATTGAGCAACGCCGGGATCCACCGGATAAAGTAAGATTCCTTTTTGAGTTGAACGCGCAGAAGTTGTGGTAGTACACCTCCCACTTCCAGCAGTTTATTGGTAAAACGGTTGGTCAGGTATAGTCCGCGCAACAGGGGAGAAAGTTGTTTTACCTGACTACGGGGAAAGTGCTGCAGCCAATCAAGGAATTTGGGTAGTTCGTTAAACTGAAACACCATGCGTTCGTTGACGTCGCGAAAACTGGCCTGCATGAACACCATGGCTTCATCCAGGATAATCTCCCCGCTTTCGATGGCATCCAGATCTTTGTCGTAGTCGTGCTCGCGAAGTTCGTCGGCCACGGCCAGGGCCTGCGCCTTTTTCCTTGCATCCAAGTAAAAAGTGTCAAGTACCTTTCTAAAATCGCCCGTTTTGTAAAAAAGCGGATTCTCACCCAAGAGAGAGAGCAGATTATCCTGGCACTCGGGTAAGGTCGAGAAGTCCAGCGCATCATACAGGCTCTCGGCTGGTCGGAACTCGACCTCGTCGCCCATTTCGTAAGGCTTTCTCAGGTCGGCAACGTCCAGTATCTCCACGTCTTTCTGCTCTGCGGAAGCAATGCCCAGGCCTTCCAGCGCTTTAAACAGATCAAAACCGCGGAGTTCGAACACGATAAAGGGGTTTTTGTCGATCTCATTGGCCACCAGATACAGGACTGCCGCTCGGTGCTTGCAGGGGTCGCCCCAGTCAGGACAGTTGCATGACGAATCCATGCTGGCCCAACTGTTCGGGAAAAGATGTACACCCTTCCGGCGGCATTCTTCGTAAAACTCAGAGGGTAACTGACGGTTGAGAAGCTGGGTAAGGAAAAGCGGATTTTCGGTGATCAAGCCAATGGCCTTGGCCTTATCTGACGCCGAAAGCGGGGAGATTTCAAAACCCACCTTGTAGGGTATCGGCCGCGTGCCACGCACTTTGGCTTTGATAGTATTCTTATCAAAATCGATAGAAACCACCGAACCGTTGTTAGCGTAGGTACGTCCCCGCGCCAAGCGTCCGCTCTGATCCATGCCTTCGAGCACATTAATCCATTGTTTTCCCCACCAAGTTTGTCCAAAGCTACTTTTACGTGCCATTCGTGTGTCGTTGCTGATTTTTATTGAGTAACTCACAAAGATAGAGAAAGTGAGGGAATTGATAGTTTTTTGTGGGATGGTGAATGTGACGGGTGCTTGTTATATTTGGATTTGCAGATTTAATGAGCTTATTGTTATTGAGCATCTATCTGCTTTATCAAGTTATCGAAGCTGTTTAATGTTATTCTTCGGTATTGAGAATTTTTCTCAAAAAAATGATTGAGAACACCATATAATGTTAGCCCAGCCAGTTTCGGGCCTTAGTCTCGTAGCGCACAAGCAGAGACTTGAATGCGTCCAGCCAAGCATTCGTTCTTTCGACAACAAATCAGCCCTCATACAGCTCATCGTCAAGCAGATAGTCATGATCTGCTCCGTTCCT
>JBDNFP010000239.1:0-6640 GCA_041689775.1 Spirosomataceae bacterium | reverse complement strand
GCTCTGCTTCATGGGAAAAAAGGAGATTTGTTGTTGAGGAACTACAAAAATCCGATTTTCCCATTTAATCCTTTCATTTTAGTAGGGTACAGTAATCAGGAATCTGTATTTAAAAGGCATTATTTCACTTTCACTTACTTTTACCTATGATACCCGTTAAAAATTACCCAAGATCATTTTCTCACATCGGAATTACAGTACCCAACATCGAAGAAGCAGTTACGTTCTACTCGGAAGTAATGGGCTGGTATATCATTATGGAACCCTTTACCGTCAAAAAAGAACGTGAAACGGCGATAGGGCAAGTGTGCATTGACGTATTTGGGGAGGATTGGGAGACATTTAAAATTGCTCATTTAGCTACCTCAGACGGCATAGGCGTAGAATTATTCTCGTTTCCTCATGGCGTAAAGAAAGCACCGGAGTTTAATCCGTTCAATACAGGATTATTCCATTTTTGCGTCCAAGACCCGGATATCGAAGCATTGACCAACAAAATTGTTGAACACGGAGGGAAACAGCGTATGCCCATACGCGAGTATTATCCCGACGAAAAGCCTTTTAAAATGGTGTACGTAGAAGACCCTTTTGGTATAGTATTCGAAATTTATACACACAGCTACGAGCTAACGTATTCTTCCGGGGCCTATCAGAAATAAACTAATTGTTCCCATCAATACAAATGAAGTAAGTCTTACGCATCTGGGCTTCAATTATTTCCATAGCTTTTATAAAAACAGGACGAATCCTGCTCAAGATCAAGTCCAACTAATAAAACCACGCATGAACCGGAAAACCACCTTCTTCCTCCTTATCACTCTTTGCTTAGGCCAAGCCTTCGCCCAAGCCCAACCCGCCCGCCTCATCATCCGGGGTGATGACATGGGCTTTTCGCATTCGGGTAATGAGGCATTGGTAAAATCTTATAAAGACGGCATCGAGACGTCCATTGAGGTGATTGTACCCTCGCCCTGGTTTCCGGAAGCGGTGCAGCTTTTGAAAGAAATTCCAAACGTTGATGTAGGGATACACCTAGCTATCACCAGCGAGTGGGATCTGGTGAAATGGCGATCCATGACCCAAGCGAGCAGTATCGTGGATGCCGACGGGTACTTCTACCCCATGGTCTTTCCAAACAAAAACTATCCGGGTCGCTCCATCAGCGAAAACGCTTGGAAGATCGAGGACGTTGAACGCGAATTCCGGGCGCAGATCGAAACCGCCCTCCGACACATTCCGCGCATCAGCCACGTGTCGGCGCACATGGGCTGTACTGCCTTCTCCGAAGAAGTAAAAACGATGACCAAACGGCTCGCCGAAGAGTACAAAATTAACATTGATCCCGTAGACTATCAGGTACAATCCCTGCGCTTCGACGGCCCGCGTACCACGGCCGATGAGAAGGTACTGAGCTTTATTGCGGCCCTAGAGAAGATGAAGCCGGGTCAAACGTATCTTTTCGTGGAGCACCCCGGCTTTGATACCCCCGAGCTACGGGCTATTCACCACATTGGCTACGAAAACGTAGCCGAAGACCGGCAGGGTGTCACCGATTTATTTACCAGCGAAAAAGTAAAGGCATTCATCAAAGCCAAGGGTATTCAGCTGATTAACTACAAGGATTTAATTCCCAAGAAATAGGCTGGAATGAACTAGCTATACTACCTGATAGAATAAGTACTCAAATGGTAAAAGCCCCCTTTTTGCTATCCTTCTCTTCCCATTGTCGTTCAGGAATACCCGAACGACTCACCGCTGTGGCAACTGTTTTAACGCAGCTTCCCAATCTTCCGGCCCTTCGCCTAAGGGAGCTTAAAACCCTCCTTTAACAGATCACTAACATCTATTGACAATCCATTAACATCCTCACTGAAAGAGATTTTTTACTTTTGAATCAGCTAAATTTTTCTACAACTTACTTAATCGTCAAAGACCATGAAAAACAGAAAAACCTTTACTACTCTTTTGGCTGTGTGCCTGACCACAGTGGTACTTGCTCATTCGCTGGCCTCTTTCAACTGGATAGAAACCACCCACGATTTCGGTAAAATCCAGAAAGGCACCCCTGTAACGGCCTCGTTTGAATTTACCAACAAGGGCTCAGAGCCGCTTATAATCAGTAACGCCACGGGTTCTTGCGGATGTACCGGCGTTGACTACCCCAAGGAAGCCATCCTGCCGAATCAGAAAGGAGTCATCCAAGCTACGTTCAGCGCAGCAGCAACCGGGCCCTTCGCCAAATCAGTAACCGTAGAATCTAACGCCGCTTCGGGCATAGTTGTCCTGCACATACAGGGCGAGGTTGTTGAGTAACGAACATCATTAGCCATGAAAATACCCGCCTGCAAGCCTCGTCTTGCAGGCTTTTTTAGTCAATAGCATTGTTTGGAATTTTCTGCCGTGCACTATCGTACAGCAGGCACCGAAAATAACCTATTTCCCTGCCCCAAAAAAAGTAAAAGCAATCATAAAAGTAACGAATATTCAACTCGTCAGCCACGTGTCTTTACCGCCAGAGAAATATTAAAGGACCGCCGGACACACTTTACCGCCCTCCGCAGGGTATAATGTAGCACTTAAAGTCTCTAACTTTTGTAGATACTGAACGTTAAAGATCCTAACCCAACTACCGTTGTAGAGCAAGAGTAAAGGCCCTCGCCTTACTAAAAGTACTAAATTATGAACGAACAGCAACTCCCGGTAAAAGATAAAATCCTGGAAAAGACGATCAAAGTGGCCCCTTTTCGTAAAGACATACGCAAAACAGTGGCGCATCGTCACAATAGCTACTTTGAGTTAATCTACCTATCCGAGGGGACAGGAAATCATACCATTGACTCGGTACAGTACCCCATTACGCCTCCCATAGCCTTTTTTATCCGACACGAGCAGACGCACCATTGGGAGTTGGAAACAGAACCAGAAGGATTTGTGCTTATTCTGAAATGGAAGTTTGTGGAAGACTGCCTCGATAAGCAATTGCACCGGCTCCTCATTCAGGTGGGCGCTACGGCCTGTACCAGCGTGTCCGACCCAAGTACCGTGGAAACCCTGTTCGAACTCATGCTGCGAGAGTATAGTCCCGAACTTGGTGGAAGTGGACCGGTTATGGAGGGACTGCTCAAAGCCCTTCTTGCCAAGTTGGTTGACACTCCCCTTCCGCATGAACAGGGGAAGCCATATAGTCAGGGACTTTTTCAGGGATATCAGGAATTACTCAGTCATAGCAAGACTCTAAAAAACAACGTTACCTACTACGCCGAGCTACTAAACACGACCCCTCAAAATCTGAATACCGTTTGCCGAAAAGCTGTTGGACAAACCGCAACGGGAGTACTCGCCAACTTTATCGTAAATGAGGCAAAACGGTTACTTTTATACACAGAATTATCAGTTTCTGCGGTGGCAACGTCCCTCGACTTCAAGGACAATTCTCACTTTATTAAGTACTTCAAACGACATACCGGGCAGACACCAGCCACCTTCCGGACCATTGTATGATATATACCATTCTATTTTCTAATGTACCGTTCTAATGGGACAATATGCCCGAAATTTGTGGCAGATAAAGAACTACCTAAACCTGCCTTGAATGACGCTAATTTTTATTTTCCGTAAACGGTTACTATCTACTGGTATAGCACTCTCTTTGTTCCTATTGACGGCGTATAACGTACACCCTCAGGGACAACTGAGAGGCCGGGTAATCGACCGGGCTACGGATGAACCCATCCCTTTTGTTAGTATTGCCCTTTACGCACCAAGTGATAGCGTGGTGGCCCTAGCGGGGAGCATTACCGATACCCTGGGATACTACGTTGTTGCGGCGCTTAAACCCGGCACTTACCAATTAAAGACCTTCTATATCGGCTACCGGCCCTTGGTTCAGTCGGTGACCGTAGAGCGAGGAATAGATACCAACCTAAGCCCCCTGCGACTGGAAGCAGAGTCAAAACTGCTGGAAGAAGTACGGGTAACGGGCCAACGGGCCAATATTCTGGTCAAAGGCGACCGCCAAACTTACCGGGCTGCGCAGTTTCAATCGGCCGCCGGTGGCACGGCTACGGATATCTTGCGTAACCTCCCCGGAATTACCGTCAACGCCGAGGGTGATGTGAGTTTACGGGGGACCAATGGGTTTTTGGTGCTACTCAACGGCAAACCCGTGCAAGCCAATCTGGGTACGTTGCTGAATCAGCTCCCGGCCAATAGTATTGAATCCATCGAGGTTATTACTACTCCCAACGCCCGGTTTGACCCCGACGGTAAGGCGGGTATTATTGCCATTATTACCAAGAAAGGTACCGAAAATGGCTGGTCGGCGCTCGCCAACGGGATGCTCGGACTGCCCAGTACGCAAAGTTTCGATAATATTCTACCCCCCCGTCGGTACAGCGGTGATGTTACGCTAAACTACCGCTCCAACCATTGGGATGTAGTGATGAGTTCCGCCTATATACGTAACGATATTGCCGGTCGGCGGGTGGGCGACGTACGCACTACCCTCGGAGATCGTATTACCCAGTTTCCTTCCGAAGGAGAGCGTAGTTTTGACCGCTATACCTTCACCAACCGACTTGGGGTGGCCTACGTACCCGATGCGTTCAATTCCTGGAATGCTGGACTGTATTACAGCAAACGTACCGAAGACCGCCTAGCCGATATAGTCTACAATAATACCACCACCAGCCGCTCTACCGGGCAAATCATCAACCGGATCAGCTACTTCAATAGCAACCTGGTACGGAAGAAGGGAGAATTCTACACCGCCAACCTCGACTACCTACATACCTTCACCAACAAGGCCACGATCAGCGCCGGGGCTTTGTATGAATACGACTACATTAGTGGCTTCACCGCCAACCGCAACCTAAACCGCACGAACTTCCGCGATACGCTACAATATACCTATACCACCACCAACCGACCCATTCAGAACTTACGGGCCAACCTCGACGCCAGCTGGCCCGTGTGGGGCGGCAAAATGGAAGTCGGCTACCAATATCGCGACCAACAGGATAATGGTGACTACCTATACCGTGAAAAGCAAGGAAACAATACTCCACTGCGGGTATTTCCTGAGTTCACGGGCCTCATTTCCATCAATAATCGCATCCACAGTACCTACGCGCAGTACTCCACCACCCACGACAAAATTGAGTTCACCGCCGGGCTGCGCTATGAGCACGCGATCCGTTTGCTGAAAGCACGACAAAATGATGAGTTTAACCTGCGGCTTAATAATCTTTTCCCTTCCGTAAACCTCCTGTACCGAGCCAAAGAAGATCTGACGATGCGGGCCGGGTTCAGTCGTCGGGTGCAGCGAAGCAGCAACCTCGCGCTTAATCCACTACCGGAGCGGGAACACTCCGAAACCCTCGAACAAGGCGATCCTAACCTCTTACCCGAGTTTGTAAATCTGGGAGAAATGAGCCTTAGCAAGCAGATAGCAAACAATACTATTCTGGCTACAGTCTACTACCAGGGCATTGAGAATATCATTAACCGGGTCAATAAGGTATACGCCGACACGATTCTAAGCCGGATCTACACCAATGCCGGTAAAGCCCAGCGGGGCGGGTTAGAGTTAGCCGCCGATTTGAAACTAACCCAACGCTGGAAACTATACGTTGGCGGTAACCTGTACCGCTATAACATTGCCGGACAACTATTCCAGAATGAGGTAATCTATGACCGCACGGCCTGGACCTCCTCGATCAATATGAGTACCACCGTTCAGGCGACTCCCTCCCTATCGGTACAGGGTAGCGTCAACTACCTGTCGCGGCGTATTACGGCCCAAGGCGAAGACTCCCGCTTTCTGATTCCGAGTCTTTCGGTCAAGAAAAGTATGCTCAATAACCGTCTGATCATACAGGCCCAATGGCAAAACATTGGCCTGGGCTTCCTCCCTACCAACGAGCAACGGATTACCACCCGGGGGCAAGATTTCTTCACCACCACCAACTATATTCAGGAAAAGGACATCTTCCTCCTCAATGTCAGCTATTCCTTCCGGCAGTTGAGTAAGCGCACCAAGCTGCCCGGTAATGAGGTAGGTGATAAGGAGTTTTAAAACTGTCTATTTGAATAGCAGATCATCGGTAACTGTAACTACCATCGTAGTTTTTGGGACGTACTGGAATGATTCTTTTAGACTGATTGATAAGAAGAAGATGTTGGTAACGATGGGCATTCCCATCAACACCATACGCCAAAAACCAGATTTTCCACTAAACTACCTACCAATGAATATAGTAATAAAAGACCCGCAAAGTAACAACGAAGTACATCTTACCGCCGAACCCGAGGATTACAACGGAGAGCAGGGATTACGCATCATCTTCCCCGAAAAAGATTCCTTTGTGATGGTGTATCGGGGTGAAAGCTGGGAAGTAGTGGATGAAGAGTTTGTAAACCCTGACCTCGTCGCGGTCATTGGTAAAGCCATCCATCCAAGAGCCCAGTACTCATCCAATTCTAACGCTAAGTAGTCGGACGTAAATATAGATATAATTTTTCCTTGCATCCATGCAAGGAAAGAAACGATACATCAGCCTGAGTGACGAGCAGCGTGCGGCACTCGTACTGGGCCATAAAACGGGCAAGAAGGCCACCTTCCGCCTGCGCTGCCAGATGG
>JBDNFP010000238.1:0-13724 GCA_041689775.1 Spirosomataceae bacterium | reverse complement strand
TGTTGGATATCTTCTTTTTTGATTTGGACCACGTGGGTAAGTGCCTAGTGTAAGTTAAATGTAATCAAATTCCTGTTTATCAGAAGAAATCTACTCACTCACCCGCCCAATGGGGCGACGGTTTTTTCCGGGCTTATTCGTCAGGTCATCACCCAGGTCTTCGCGGGCTTCGTCGGCAATTTTCATCAGTTGTGCGGTAATTTCCGGGAAGTCAAACTGAACATTATACCGTTCTCCGGGGTCGCGCCGTAGGTCATACAGTCCGCCTTGATGATTAAAGTTTTCATTGCCACCACCGGGCTGACCGTCCTTACCGGGTTCGACGCCCTCATTGGTACGGCCGGGGTGGGCAAATACCAGTTTCCAGTCGCCGTGGCGCACGGCTTCGAGGTTATTGCGTCGGTAGTAAAACAAGAAAGTCTCCCGTGGCTTCACGGATAGGTCACCTTTCAGATTAGCCAGCAGACTGACACCGTCGATCTTTTTCTTTGGTAGTGCGGCCCTGGTTGCCTCCACGATAGTCGGCAGAATGTCAATGCCCGCTGCTATGTTGTTGGATACCATTCCGGCTGGGATCACACCCGTCCACTCCATGAGGCAGGGTACGCGGTGGCCACCCTCGAAGGTCGTGCCTTTTCCTTCCCGAAAGCCACCCGAGCTGCCGGCGTGGTTGCCGTAGGAGAGCCATGGACCGTTGTCGGAGGTGACAATCAGCAGCGTATTTTTGTCCAGCCCCAGATTTTTCAGAGTTTTTCTGATTTCTCCAATGCTCCAATCCAGTTCCATGATTACATCCCCAAATAAACCCTGTTGTGATTTTCCTTTGAATTTACTGGAAACAAATAACGGGACGTGCGGCATGGGATGCGCCAGGTAGGCAAAGAAGGGTTTATCTTTATTTTTTTTGATAAAATTGATGGTACGTTCCGTAAACTTTGTAGTAAACTGGCTCTGATCCGGGTTGGTGGCAATCACCTCGTCTCCCTCGATGAGGGGCAGCGGTGGGTAGTAATTTTTATTTACCGGGTGATTGGGCCACATGTCGTTGGAGTAGGGGATACCATAGTACTCATCGAAGCCGTGTTGTTTGGGTAAGAACTGTTTCTGAAAACCCAAGTGCCATTTGCCGAAGGCTGCCGTGGCGTACCCTTTGGCTTTCAAGAGCTCGGCGATGGTTTCCTCGTCGGCGCTGATGCCGGTTTTGGCAGAATGATCCGTGGCTCCGGCGAACCCGATGCGGTTGGGATAACAGCCCGTGAGCAGGCCCGCTCGCGAAGCCGTACACACTGCCTGCGGTGTGTAGTAGTGAGAAAAGAACATGCCTTTGGCGGCCATGTCGTCGAAGTTGGGCGTGGTGTACCCTACGGCACCAGTGCGGCCAATGTCTCCGAAGCCCATGTCGTCTATGTAGATAAGTACTACGTTGGGTTGGCCGGGTGGACGGGTTTCTTCGGAAAAACGGAAGGCTGCTATTGAAAACAGACTGATGGCTAGAAGGGATAGTAAAGCTATTTTTTTGTTCATGGTCAATTTGCTTCGTTTCAAAATATTTGATTCATGTGTAGTGGGGAATAAGTTGGTTGATGCCTTAAAAGTCTTATTCTACTTTTACACCACCCTAGCATTCCTTTAAAGGAGGGAAGTCCCAGAACGGCGATATTTACCTTAGTTTATGCCTATTCTTAATTCCCGAGTGGCGCCCGCCCCTTAGTAGGAGGGAGTATTAACTTACCAGCTCTGCCTGGTAAGTTCCTTTATCGTCGGATTGCTCTCCACACCATCACCATTTTCTGCCTTGATGATTTTGAGTCTGTTCTTCAATTGCTTAATTATGGCCTGGTACTTGGGGTCGTTGATGGCGTTATGATCTTCCCGCGGATCTTTTTTTAGGTCATAAAACTCCCAGCCGGGTGGGTACTTCATCTCGTCCCTTTGGCGCTTGGTTCTGGATTGTCCGTAGAAAAGTGCCAGCTTGTACCGCTCCGTCCTGATGCCAAAATGCGCAGGGCGGTTGGACTCGTTGAACCAGTAGCGGTAGTACATATCCTTGCGCCAGTCCTTGGGTGTTTTCCCTTCCAGATTTTTCCGGAAGCTCCTTCCTTGCATATTCGTTGGCTGCTTCACGCCGGCGTAATCCAGAAACAATGACGGAAAGTCAATATTCAGGATAATATCATCCACTCTTTTGCCTGCCTTCAGTTCTTTGGGGTACGATATAACAAAAGGCATCCGGAGCGACTGTTCGTAGATAAACCGCTTGTCAAAAAAGCCGTGTTCACCCAGAAAATACCCCTGGTCGGCGGTATACATGATGATGGTGTTATCCAGCTGACCGCTTTCCCGCAGGTAGTTGATAAGTTTACCGATGTTGTCGTCAATGGCTGCTCCGGACCTCAGAAAGTCTTTGACAAATTTCTGGTAGGTTTTCTTGCGCGCGGCAAGCGAATCGAGTCCAAGTCCAAGTAGGGAAAAGGATGTGCCGGGATATTGGGAGCCGGTACCCTTTTCGTATCGTTTTCCGAGTAATTCTAACGGCCAGCCGTCGTGAGTACGGTCCGTGGTTGCAGCGCCCCAATCTTCAAAATTGGGTGGGTAGGGTAGCTCTACCTCTTCCAGAAAGTTTTTATAGCGGTTGGGGTAATCGAAGGGTTCGTGGGTAGCTTTGAAGTGGGTAGATAGGTAGAATGGTTTGTTTGGATCGCGGTTTTTCAACCATTGGATTGATTGCTCAGTGATTATATCCGTCGAGAATCCCGGGTACTCTCTACCTCCGGCGTTGTCATCCTGCCAGTTGGCTTTTGTTTTCAGAATGGGATTCCAGTACCGACCTTGTCCAGGTAGTACCATGTAGTAATCAAATCCCGTCAGTTCTTTTTTCAGGTGCCATTTACCCACAATGGCCGTCTGATAGCCTGCCTGCTGCAGCAATTTGGCGAAGTTCATACTGTCCGGTTCGTAGGCATCACCCAAGTCATACACCCCGTTGCGGTGGCTGTACTGACCGCTCAGAATAGCAGCCCGGCTGGGTACGCAGATAGAATTGGTACAGAAGGCATTATTTAGCAGGACTCCATGATTGGCCAGCCATTCGATGTTATCGTTTTTAACGTAGTCTTGCAAGATGCCCCCGTATACTCCCCATGCCTGGGAAGTGTGATCATCCGACATGATAAAGAGGATATTGGGTCGGCGCTGGTTTTGCGGATAGCCGCTTACAGGGATGAGCGCAAAGAGTAGGAATAGATATTTCATAGGCTAAAATCAGGAGAGCCTGAGGTAATGAATACCCCAGGCTCCTAACGGTATATTTTTAAAAAATAGGAAATCACTTCCGATCCATGACGCACCGAAAGCCCAGGTTATCGCTCCCACTAGTTATTTCTCCTTTACCCCGACTTCCGGCTTTATAACGGATGCAATATTGATCGCTGCACAGAAAAGAACCACCTCGCTGTACGCGTTTTACTACGCCTGGCTCATCGGGGTCGTAGCTGTCAGACGGTCCCTTTGGGTTATTGCTCGCACTATTCTGATACGAATCAGGTCGGTAGTAGTCCTGGCACCATTCCCATACATTACCGTCCATATCGTACAGGCCGTAGGGGTTGGCTGGGAATGACTTAACCGGCGCGGCGCTCGCAAAGCCGTCTTCTTTGGTGTTGTTATTGGGGAAATTTCCCTGATAGATGTTGGCCACCCATTGGTTGCCGGGTTTTAGCTCATCACCCCAGTAGTAGGCATGCTCGCCCTTACCACCCCGGGCGGCAAATTCCCACTCGGCTTCGGTGGGTAAACGTTTTCCGGCCCAACGGGCGTAAGCTGCCGCATCCTCGTAGGAGACATGTACTACCGGGTAGTTTTCACGCCCCTCAATGGTACTACCTTTTCCGGTTGGACTGACCCAGCTAGCACCGGGCGCGTAGTCCCACCATTGCAGGGGGTTTTCCAGCGATATGGCCGTAAGGGTAGGAGTGAATACCGCTGAACCGGGTACCAGTTTATCAACGGGTACTCCTGGATAATCGGCTGGGTTCAGGGGCCTTTCCGCAATGGTTTTATACCCGGTTGCCTTTACAAACTCGGCAAACTGAACGTTAGTTACTTCATGTTCGTCCATGTAGAAACCACCAACACTCACTTGATGAACGGGCCGTGAATCAGGAAACTCGTCGGCTCCCATCAGGAAAGCCCCCCCTGGAATGCAGATCATACCGATGGTATCGCCAGCCGTGGCGCTTACCACTATTTCGGGGGTAGCGGTTTCGGCGGTTTGTTGGCCGGAACTACTCTTTTTCTGACAGCTGGTCGAGAGGATTAAAACAAAAATAAATAGACTTATACTTTTAAACATGGGTAGCAGATAGCTGTTAGCTGTTAGCGGAACGCCGCCCGGCCGTTAGCTTTTTTTAAGTACTTAATAATTAAAATTAGCATGCATATCATGACCGTTAAAATTAACGACCAAGATATGATAATTAGACAAATACTAAACGAAGGACTGTTAAAAGTACGGCGGATAGCCTATTTACTAACAGCCATTTACGCTTATTAATTATGGTTGCTAGTGCTGAAACTGTGCCCTTATTACGTGACAGAAAGAAAAATAGCAAAATTAACCTTCACCAACACGAATTTAAGAGCTATCAGCCAATAGCTCTCTATAATTCCTACTTCGCGCTTGCCAAAATCTTCAAGGCTTCCTTATCCTTGTAGGTATTCATGAGTGTTTTGAGTGAGGCTTTCAGTTCCTGCGTTATTCTTTCAGAGCTTTTCTGACCATAGATATTCGCCATTTCCTCCGGGTCGTTTTGGAGGTCAAATAACTCCCAACGGTCCACTCCTCCGTAAAAATACGCAAGTTTGTAGCGATCAGTTCTTACCCCAAAATGTGGATATACATGGTGAGGCTGAGGGAACTCGTAATAGTGGTAGTAAATATTTTTTCGCCAGGGTACCTTGGTCGTTTGCGGCGCCTTCAACAGCGGCATCACGGATACTCCATGCATAACAGAGGGTATTTTTACCCCGGCTATATCAAGAACGGTGGGAGCCCAGTCGATATTAAGCATCATCTCCTCTACGGTTGTTCCCGGCTTTACTACGCCCGGATAACGGATGATAAAGGGTGTTTTTAAAGATTGTTCGTAAATAAACCGCTTGTCGAACCAGCCGTGCTCACCCAGATAAAAGCCCTGATCGGAAGAGTAGATCACGACAGTATTTTTGGAAAGACCAGTTTTGTCGAGGTAATCCAATAGTTTGCCGATGTTACGATCCAGGCCGTTAGCGGTAGAGTAGTAGTCACGCAGGTAGCGCTGAAATTTCCATTCAACCAATGCTCTCCCCGATAGATTTTTAGATTCTAGGTCGGTAGCTACCTTGTCGTAGTAGTCCTTGAACACTTTCTGCTGCTCGGGGTTAAAGCGGTTGAAAATTCCACTCTTTTCGTAGTCAGGACGTACCTTTAGGTCTTCCCGCATCCGCATAGTTTTGTCCACGGTCATATCCTGCTGACGGGCGGCTTCGCGGCCTTCGTAATCATCGTAAAAATTGGAAGGCAACGGAAACTCCACGTCATCATAAGCCCCCAGATCTTCCAGCGCCGGTCCCCATTCGCGGTGGGTAGCCTTGTGGCCTACGATCATGAAAAAAGGCTTTGATGTATCCCGCTTTTCGAGCCACTCGGTCGAAAACTGAGTGATCAGATCCGACACATAGCCAGTATACCGGGTAGTATCGCCGGGCTGACTGATGAAATCCGGGTTGTAGTAGTGCCCTTGCCCCGGCAGAATGTTCCAGTAGTCGAAGCCCACCGGGAGACTATTGAGGTGCATCTTACCTACCCAAGCGGTCTGGTAGCCATTTTTTTGTAGTTCCTTCGAAAACAGGACCTGGTCGGTGTCAAACAACGTCCGGTCGTTTCGTTTATAGCCGTTCATGTGGCTATACTTACCCGTGAGTAGCGTAGCGCGACTGGGACCACAGATGGAGTTGGTGACGAAACTATTTTTAAAAAGGGCACCCTCCCGGGCTAGCCGATCAATGTTGGGCGTTTTGGCGATGGTATTGCCGTAGGCACCAATGGCCTGGGAAGCATGGTCGTCCGAGAAAATAAAAATGATGTTGGGCCGCTCCGCCGTACGGGGGGCCGCTTTCGGCCGGTCTGTGGTTTGGGCCAGACTTAGGAAGGGGGCGAGTACTAGCAGGATCAAATAGTTCTTCATAGAAAGCTGATAGAGTTTTAAAAAGGAAGATCAACTTGGTGTTTCTCTACTCAATAGCTGAAAATTCCAATTAGAAATTAACCAAAATATCCGTTGCCTGATGGTCAGACAACGGATGCGCTGTTAAATAAGAACAAGCTATTTCACTTCGGCTAAGGCCTTATACTTTCGGCTCCCAGCCTTTGGCATATTCCCGGCTCCATAGCTTCTGAGCTTCTTTATCGCCGATGATATGACCGGTTTTTGGGTCAATATTGAGATCGCGACCTACGCGCCAGGCAATGTTGCCGAGCTGCATAGCTACCACGCTCTTATAACCAGTTTCCACGTCGCAGTTGGGTCGGCGGTTGTTTTTGATGGCATCATAAAAATCGGCTACGTGCAGGCTATCCATGCCCAAACTGGGGCTGGCCAGGTTGCGGCCCTGCATTTCCTCCTCCGCCATCACCGATTTTACTTCCTTCACCAGCTTGCCCTCCATATCGTACACCTGGTAGCTATCGCCGCCGGTGTCCAGGCTGCCGTTTTCTCCGTAGAAGATAATGCCCCGATCCTGACCTTCTATTTTACGGCCGTTGGAGCTGCGTGACTCCCACATAAGGGAAATCCGGCCGGGGTAATCCATGATCACAATCTGGGTGTCGGGGGTTTGCCAGTCGTCTTTGAACTCGTACCGGCCCCCCATGGAACTGACCCGCGTGGGGTAATCCACATTCAGGCCCCAACGGGCTACGTCCACTTCGTGGGTACCGTTATTCAGGGCTTCGCCCGTACCCCAGTTCCAGAACCAGTGCCAGTTGTAGTGAATCAGGTTATCCTGGTAGGGCGTCCGTACTGCTGGCCCTTGCCATAATTCATAGTCAAGCCACGTAGGTACGGTGCCGGGCTTCAGTACCGTGGCCTTGCGGTTGTTGGTGTACCAGGTCTTCGCCAGATATACCCGGCCGATAATGCCCTTGTGGAGTTCCTCTATGCCTTGCTTAAGTACTGGCGCCGACCGGCGCTGGGCACCCATCTGCACTACCTTGTTGTACTTGCGAGCGGCTTCTATGGCCAGTTCGCCCTCGCGGGGATTGTGGCTCAGGGGTTTTTCTACGTACACGTGCTTGCCTGCCTGACAGCCCATAATGGTGAGCGGTGCGTGCCAGTGGTCGGGCGTAGCGATGTAGATCGCGTCAATGGACTTGTCTTCCAGTACCTTGCGGCAATCTTTCTCCGAGGTAGGGGTTAGTTTTTGTCCTGCCTTCTGAATGGTTTGGATGGCTTTGGGAATAGCTCGCGAATCTACATCGCAGACGGTACCCACCTCCGTATTTTTGGTTTTGGCAAAGGTCGCCCCCATGCCATTTCCCCGGCTATTTACCCCGATGGTCGCTACCCGGAGTAATTCATTGGCGCCTATGATCCGGTTGTAGCTTTTAGGGCTAAACCCATAGGCGGAACTACCGATGGCCATTCCCACGGAGCCTGCCGCTATATTTTTGATAAAATCACGTCTTTTTTGCATACCGTATTTTTATAAGGATTTGATTTTAATATTTCTGAACGAAACTTCGGCCCCGTGTTCCTGTAAAAGAATATGACCCTTTTCTACGGTACCAAAAGCCGGTACAGCCTCGTTGAATTTGCTAAAACTTACGGCTTTGGTGTAGTCAGGAGTCCCCCTGGTAAATTCCAGGATTTTGACACCATTCAGCCAATGTTCTACCTTTTTGCCCTTGGCTATAATCCGGACGGTGTTCCACTTGCCGGGTGCATTCATCTTTTTTACCGATTCATTCGGGGGCATTACATCGTAAAAGGAGCCGGTCAGGTGATTCTCCTTCTTATTGTCCTCGGCGAGTTTGTCGTCAAGCAGCTGGTATTCGATGCCTAGGTTACCGCCTTTCTGGTAGGTGGTATAAAAGTACTTGACCCCACTGTTACCTTCGGCCTCAATGTTGTAATCCAGCATCAGATCAAAATTACCAAATTGGCTCAGGCTGACGATATCACCCCCTTTGCCCCCTTTCAGTGCGGTAAGAATACCGTCTTTCACGGCCCAGCCCTGAGGCACGGCGGCGCCTTTTGGGGTACTCCATTCCTTTGTACTTGTACCGTCAAAGAGTAGTTGCCAACCCTCCCTCTTTTCTTTTGGGGTAAGCCTGTTGGTTTTTTGGGAAAACGCATCGGACGAAACACCCATTAAAGTAAGTAGACATACTGCGATAAAGGGACTAATTTTTGATTTTATACGCATCAGTAACCGGGGTTTTGTTTGATTTTGTCAGGATTGGACTGGATCACCTGTAAGGGGATCGGGAAAAGTAGCATGGTATCGTTCCAGGCCGAAGGATTGAAACCATTCTGAACCTGTTGCTCCTGGATCATGACGGGTTTGGCACGTTCGGTGCGTACCAGATCAAACCAGCGGTGATTTTCAAAGGCCAGTTCTACCCGGCGTTCTTCCTCGATTGCCAGCAAAAAAGCTTCATCTGAGCCGAAGGCAGAATAATCAGGTAGGATGGAGGCTGATCCGCCGGTGCTACTCCGGGCGCGCTTACGAATTTTGTTCAGATAGGTAAGTGCCACATCCGGCTGTTTTTTCTGACGTACCAACGTTTCCGCATACAGCAAGTAAATATCTGCCAGACGTAGTTCGATCCAGTTATTGTTATTATCCGCCGCGGCGAACGATACATCGTAGTATTTCTTCACGTATTTTTCATTAACCGTAACCCCGCCAGGTATTGACACATAGCCATCACTCATAGAGATAGCCTTACGGGGATCGCCGGCCTCATAAGCATTAGACATGGAGGGTGTTGGGGCGTTGAATCCGCCTTTATCTCCTACCGGTACAACTTCCTTATTGGAAAAGCGGGGGGCGAAATTGTTGTTCCATGGACTGCCCGTATCAGTACCTCCCTTTTTATACTGAATCTCAAAAAGGGATTCCGGGCCATTTTTTTGATTAGGATCGAAGAGTGCTTTGTAATCGGATACCAGCGAATACTGCGGAGTGTTGATCACTTCCAAGGCTTTGGTTTCGGCCAAGGCGTAGTAAGGGGCTCCTTTTTTCAGTGGATATCCGGCCATAGTCATGTATACTTTGGCCAGAAGCCCTTTGGCTCCTCCGATGGTCACGCGGCCCTTATCTACTGCGGTGTAGCTGGCACGTAGGTTAGCTTCCGCAAATTTCAGGTCTTCCACAATAAAATCATAAATTTCCTGAGTAGAGCTTCGGCCCAAGGTATAGGCTTCTTTTACTGAAAGCTCGCGATCTACTTTGGGAATATCGCCGTAGATGCGAACAAGCCAGAAATAGGTGAGTGCCCGGAGGAAGCGGGCTTCCGCTTTGTATTGTTCTTTGAGCTTAGGATCAGTAAAGGGTACTGCTTCTATTTTGTCCAGGACGATGTTGGTACGCAGAATGGTGTTGTAGGCACTATTCCAGAGGTTCGTTACAAAAGAATTGTCCGAAAGCAGTACATCGCCAAAATTATCAATGGAGGTCATGTCCTTGGAGTTACCCGGTACCCACGAAAATGTGGTGTTGTCCGAGCGGACTTCGCCAGCATATATGTATAGCTGATTGTACAGATTTCGCAAAGACGAATAGGGGGACATTACCGCCTGATTCATGTCTATCTCTGTCTTGTAGAAATTGCCCGCATTCATTTCTGAGATTGGCTGCAGATTGATAAAATCCTCCTTGCAGGAGAAGGAAACGGTGACAAGTAAAATTAGTAAGATTGATTTTTTCATTTCTAAATTTATTAAAATGAGGTAGTTAGAATGTCACGTTGAGGCCCGCAATGATGGTGCGGGCGGAGGGGTAGCCCAGGTAGTCACCCCCGCGCGATAGTCCGTCGCCCTGACTGCTGGTTTCGGGGTCGAAGCCGGGATACTTTGTGAAGGTAAACAGGTTCTGGCCCGTCACGTAGGCTCTTAATCCTTTGATTTTAGCCTTTTGAATAACGGCCGCGGGAAAATTATACCCTAACGAAACGTTACGAATGCGGAGGAATGAACCGTTTTCTACCCAGTAGTTGGATGGCTCCTTTTGCAGCCCTTTGGGGTCGCGATTGGCGCGCAGAATCACACCAGATCCGGGATCTTCTTCTGACCGCCAGCGATCATTAAGCTTGTCGAGGCCGTTGCGATCACCGTGGTAAATCCCGATCATGCGGTTGAAAAAACTAAATAGCTGGGCACCTTGCGAACCGGTTAACTGTATGTTCAAGTCAAAGTTATTATACGAGAAATCATTGCTGAACCCGTAAATGTACTTGGGCTGGTTGTTACCAATGAAGGTTTTATCGCTGGCGTTAATCACCCCATCTTTATTTAGATCAACGTAGCGAGGGTCGCCGGGGTGGTCGTTGGCGAGGTGAGGAGTGGCATCCAGTTCTGCTTTGTTTTTGAACACGCCGTCGTACAAATAGCCGTAAAAGGTGGCAATGGGCCGGCCAATGGTAGTAATGAAGGTATTGTTGGCATTGGGTGCTCCGGCATAAATGGGGCGCTCGTCCGGTCCAAGGGCTAATACTTTGTTCTGGTTAAAAGAAATATTGAAGTCCGTCGACCACTTGAACCGGTTCACGGTATTGCGGGTTCGTACCAAAAACTCCATTCCCTTGTTTTCTACCTGACCGATGTTCTGTAACTGGGATCCATATCCGGTCAGGGTAGGTACGGGTACGTTCAATAGCAGATCCACCGAGCGGCTATTGTAGACATCGGCTTCCAGATGAATACGCTCGTTAAATAAACCCATATCAAGCCCTAGATTCCATTGCCGGGTTTTTTCCCAGCCCAGATCTGGGTTGGGGTAGTTGATCGGATTGACCGAGTTGATCAGGTTGTTGTTAAGGGTATAGTAGCTGGTGCTGGTACGGGCAATGGCGTCATAGTTGCCGATGCGGTTGTTCCCAACCAAACCCCAGCTGGCGCGTATTTTAAGATCACTGACGGCCCGGATATCCTGCATAAAGGGTTCCGCGCTGATTCTCCATCCGGCTGATACCGAAGGAAAGGTACCCCATTTGTTGTTGGCACCGAAGCGCGAAGACCCGTCCGTACGGATACTGGCCGAAAATAGGTACTTATCATCATAGGCGTAGTTAACCCGACCCAGGTATGAAATCAGAGAGTTCTGAAACTCGGTATTGGTTCCTCCTACGATTTGTCCGGCGCTAAGGGTCCGCACTACGTCGTTGGGAAAGTTCTGCGCCCGTACCTGAGCATATTCACCCGATGATTTCTGGGTGGTATATCCTACCAAAACATTGATGTTGTTTTTCTGGAATAGGGTTTTGTTATAGTTCAGTGTCTGCTCAACGAGCCAATCCTTTTCGAGCCAGGTTTCGTTGCTGGCATCGGCGGTTCTGGGAGCTCGTGAGCCGTCTATATCGACAAATGAGGGACGGTAGTATTTCAGACGACGGTTTTCGAGCGTGCCGTTCACACTTATTTTATACATCAGGCCATTCATAATCTGGTACTGGGCATAGGTGGAAGCGATGATGCCGTTACGGGTCATGTAGTTAGTAATGTTTTCGGCAATACTCACGGGGTTAGCCACGTCGCCCGCCCATATTTCGGAGTTCCGAACTTGTGAACCGTAGGTGCCGTCAGCGTTGCGGAGCGGGTAGATAGGTGGAAGGTATAGGGCGGACGAAAGCGTGCTGTTCTTTCCGTTTTCTAATTGGTTATTCTCGGAAAAATAGCCGCTTACCGATACGCCGACTTCCAGTTTTGAGGTCACGCTTGATGTTATGTTGGTCCGCAGGTTGTACCGCTTGTAATCACTATTAATCTGAATACCTTGCTGATCAGTATAGCCGCCTGATATAGCGTACCGGGTTTTATCGGCACCACCCGATACCGAAACCTCGTGGCGTTGCGTGGCGGCATTCCGCAAAATCTGATCTTGCCAGTTAATGTCTGGAAAATTGTTAGGATCATTGAAACTCTCTGGGATTATGTAAAAGCTTGAATTGGTGTATTTGCTCCGGATGTCGTTTCCATCCGTGATGGAGTGAGGGGCATTTCCCGGTAGTGGGGTACGGTCAAGCCATGACTGATTATGGCCGTCCTTGAAATATTGCAAGTATTCTGCCGTATTCATCATGTCTATTTTGCGAGCCACCTGCTGAACTCCGTAAAAAGTATTGAATGAAACCGTTGGAGCTCCTGCTTTTCCTTTTTTTGTTGTTACAATAATAACGCCATTGGAGCCTCTAGAACCATAAATAGCGGTAGAAGAGGCGTCTTTCAATACTTGTATGCTCTCAATGTCAGAGGGGTTTACCAATGAAAAAGCGCTACTCTCCATTGGATAGCCATCAATTACATAGAGTGGGGCGCTTCCGGCTGTGATGGAGCCTGTACCCCTCACCCGAATGGTGAGTCCCTCACCACCAGGTGCGCCGTTTGTCTGCTGAACCTGTACGCCGGCCATCTGTCCTACCAGCGCTTCTCCGTAGGATACAGCCGCTCTATTTTTGATTTTATCTGCTGAAATAGTAGCAATTGCACCGGTGAGATCCGCTTTCCTCTGTACACCGTAGCCTACTACTACTACCTCATTGAGGGCCTTGCTCTCGGGAGTCATTGCTATTTGCAAGGTAGACTGGTTGCCCACTACCATTTCCTGACTCACGTACCCAACAAAGCTGAGTACGAGGGTGGGGAAGCCTACCTCGGGAATTTCAATTTGAAACTGGCCATCAGTATTGGTCGTAGTACCGCGCTGTGTACCCTTCAGCACCACGCTCACCCCCGGTAGACCTGTATTGTTTTCATCCTTGACAGTTCCTGTCAGGAGCCGGTCAACCGGAAGCATTATGGTTCTTCGAATCAAACTGGTGGGTAAGGGCTCAGTTTCTGGCTCGGAACTCAGGATAATTTGCTGGCCCACTACCTCGTAGGTGAGACGCAAAGGCTTGATAAGCTTATCCAGAATAATACCCAGTAATTCGTTGGAGACTTTGAAGGTTACTTTTTTATCGGCCGGAATGAGCGTAGGACGGTAGGCAAACCGTACTTTGGTTTGCTTCTCGATGGCCGATAACACCTGACGTATCTCCTGATTTTCGATTTTTAGGCTTATCCGCTTTTGTAATAGCTCCTGGGCCGATGCATCGTGCGCCAAAGATACACCCGTAAAAATCACTGCCATAAGGCATTGCATCAGTGATACTTTCATGAGGTGAAAGAGATGTGAGTTGAAACGTACTGATTTTTTCATTAGGTTTGATTGTTTTTGTGAACAGATAAGCAAAGACTCCTCCTGTGCCTCTGGAAACAGACGCCTGATGGATGGTACTATCAAAGGGAGGTAATTAGCATCAGGCGTGCTCGCAACACGACTGGTGCTTTCTTTTTTCTAGGGGGAAGTAAAGTGTTCTTTCATACGTAAATGTTGGTTATAAGGTTGATTTAGGATTTTAACGTTTAAAGTAAAAAAAAGCTAATAACTGACTGCCTTTTTAGCATCCGTTACTATAAATAATC
>JBDNFP010000237.1:0-5358 GCA_041689775.1 Spirosomataceae bacterium | reverse complement strand
CTGAATCTAATCCGTGAAATCAGTCGCGATCAGACAACAGCCAGGTCTGACCTTATTTTTAAAATTATGTGCCTGTTTCGATGGGTAAGAAAGCAACTATCTCATTATCAGAACCTAAAAATAGTAGGGTAGAGTAAAAAATACCGACTACTCCTAGCCACCCACCTGATGCTTTTCAATAAACTCTTTGAATGACTTCTTGTAGGTATCACTCACGGGCAGGAAGGCCTTCCCTACTTGCACCTTCTCGCGGTCGATGGCATCAATGGCCGCAAAAGCTACGATAAATGAATTATGGATGCGAATAAACTTATTTTCGGGCAGTTGAGCTTCGAGCGCTTTCATCGTTTGCAGGGAAACAATCTTCTTCTCTTTGGTGTAGATTCCCACGTAGTCTTTCAGCCCTTCGATGTAAAGTATATCATTGAGCAGAATCTTTACCAATTTAGTACCATCCTTCACGAAAATATAGGGACTGGATGCTTCTGGGGTTGGCGTGGGGTCAGGCCGAGTAGCAGTAGGTGGCGGAGTAGTGCTTTTCAGTCGACTCATCACCTTCCCCACCGATTTTAGGAAGCGCTCTAGCGTAATGGGTTTTAGCAGGTAGTCGGCTACGTCCAATTCGTAGCCTTCGAGTGCATACTCAGAGTAGGCGGTAGTGAGTACCACCAATGGTTTTTTTTGCAGTACTTTCAGGAGCGTCAGGCCCGTAATTTCGGGCATGTTGATATCCAGAAACAGAATATCCACGGGATTTTGCCGCAGTACCTCAATGGCCACTAACGGACTCGCGCAAGATTGAATCAGTTTTAGGTCGGGCACCTTGGATACGTACTCCTCCATGAGTTTCCGGGCAAAGGGTTCGTCGTCGACGATGACACAGGTATAGCTCATGCTAGTTCAAGGCTTAGTTGAACGTGGTATTTCTCGGGTGTTTCTTCTACTTGTAAGGTATGGCGGTCGGGGTAGCTGAGTTCTAGGCGGCGGCGCAGGTTTTGCAAGCCGATTCCTGATTTACCCTCGTGCTGTTCCTTTTCAGGTAGTCTGCTATTCTCTACCGTATAAATACAGCGGTTGGGTTCTACGGTGATATTGACTTTTACCCAGGAGTTCTCGGCGTTATTACTCACCCCATGCTTAAAGGCATTTTCCAGAAAAGTAATAAAAAGAAACGGCTCAATCCTAACCGAGTCTGTAACACCTTGTACATCCAAGCTGATGGGCACCTGATTGTCTAACCTAAGTTGTTCCAGACTGATGTAGTTTTCCATGTACTCAATCTCCTTGCTCAAAGGCACCTTCGGATGGTTAGACTCATAAATCATGTACCGCATCATCTGCGAGAGTTTGTCAATCACCACCGTCGTATTGGGCGACTGCGTAAAAGCCAGATAGTACAGGTTATTGAGCGTATTAAAAAGAAAGTGCGGGTTAATCTGTGCTTTCAAAAAACGCAGCTCGGCCGTAAGTTTCTCGTTTTCTATCTCCTTCTTGCGGGCTTCCAGCTGAAACCAATCTTCCGCAAACCGCAGCATCCCAATAAAAATAACGATAAAAATAACGCTAGTTGTATGCTGCACGATAAAACGAGTAGTGTACAGGAAGCCCGCCCGGCTGTTTTCGTCACCACCGTAAATCATCCGTTTTATGTAGATATGGAATACAATGACCAGAACAATCGGAACTATGGATTCCAGCAGATACCGCCAAAAATTCTTATGCTTAAGAAACCGAGGCAAGAAGTAGAAATAGTTAAGGTAGGCAATACCCGCCATGATGAGCACGTGGGTGGTAGCATCCAAAAGTGCCCTGGACATCACTATTTCCTGTCCTCGCCGGGCGTAAGTGATCTGGTAAAAGAAAAACGAGAAGTACAACGCCCAGAACGAGAGGTGCAGTAAAAATATTCGCGTACGCTGAACGGAGATTTGCATAATCTTAGAAAAAGGGTTGACTTCCCCTTATTTTACTTAGTGACGGTCTTCTTGTATTTCAAGGTTTGGCTATCCTCGTGGGGATCTTACCAGTTTAAACCAAACGCAAAGTAGTAGGTGTGGCCTCAGGAAATTAACGTAGCAGTTCCTATCGTGGCTACATCTTCTTTTTGCTACTCTACAGTTCGCTGGTCTTTGGTAAAGTAAACGGTTTTCTACCTGTTGATATTCCCACCGGTAGGTTTATTCGACGAGTCATCCCGGAGGCTCGACAGACGCCTTTTTTTTTACGACAACTCCCCTTTTTTGCCTAAAAGTCGTATTTCGGAGCTTCCGTCGAGTTATTCGGGGTAATGGTCTATTACGGAAAATGGTATCGGTAATAAAGGCAAGATTTGTTGCATCAGAATGAAAAACGAACCCCATTCAACACGAAATAACCGTCATTACATATTTAAATAAAAAGACCATGAAAAAGCTCCTACCCTTGACATTAGTACTCACACTCGGAAGTTACCTAGCACAGGCGCAATTCCCGGGTGAAGGCCGCCCCTCCGGCGACGGCAACGGTCGTCCGCGTACCGAGACTACTCAATCCCAAAATTTTGAGCTTCCCCAAACCAAGGGTAATTCCAAAATCAGTGGCTACGTAGTGGATTCTTCCCTGACCAGTGCCGTGGAGTATGCTACCATTGCCCTGTTTGATAAGGTTACCAAGAAACCCATCGATGGAACCATCGCTGATGGAAAAGGCAAGTTTTCGCTAACGAAAATTACCGACGGTGACTATTACATACTGGTACGGTTTATTGGTTATACCGATAAAAAGATTGAGAATGTAAAGATCAAAAAAGGAGAAGACCTCAACTTGGGGGTAATCAAACTATCGGCCAGTACCATCCAACTAGATGCGGTAAACATTACCGGCGAGAAATCACTGATTGAAGAAAGAGTAGACCGACTGGTGTACAACGCTGAAAAAGATATTACTTCAAAAGGAGGCGATGCCGCTGATGTACTTCGTAAAGTACCAATGCTGGCGGTTGACTTTGACGGAAACGTAACCTTGCGCGGTACTTCTAATCTTCGGGTACTGATCAATAACAAACCCTCTACCATCATTGCAAGTAATATCGCGGATGCCTTAAAGATGATCCCGGCTGATTTAATTAAGTCGGTAGAAGTGATCACTTCACCATCGGCCAAGTACGACGCCGAAGGTTCGGGGGGTATTATCAATATTATAACCAAGAAGTCTTCCATACAAGGCGCTACGTTGAGCCTGGATACCGGCACCGGTATAAGAGGCTCGAATCTTGGCCTGAACGGTAGCTTACGTACCGGTAAACTAGGGGTAACGCTGGGAGGATTTGGTCGGGCTTTCTACAACAAAGGTTTGGTAAATCTGGAACAAAGCACCATCCAGAACGGCAATACCATCATGACCAAGCAAACCGCCGATGCTCACAATAACGGATTATTTGGCCGCTACAACGTAGGATTTGACTATGACTTAGGAAATAACCAATACCTGACGGCTGGTGTAAACTTTGGTACGCGTAACTTCCTCCGCAACCAGGACTACACTACCCAGCAACTCACCAACGATATTTTGGGAGCAACTACGTTCCGTAACGTAGATACCCGGGACCTTTCCAACTCGGTGGACATGAGTCTTGACTACGTTAAGACTTTCAAGCCCGGCCAGGAATGGTCTGTATCAAGCTTGTACAGTGTAAGCAATCTTACCAACAACTTTACCGCCGATCTACTGAACGGCTCGCAAGAATTAACCGGACATCAGAAAAACCTGAACAACAACGTTAACAAGGAAATTACGATACAAACCGATTACATTACCCCCATCGGCAAGAAACAGCAGATAGAATTTGGGGTAAAAGGAATTTTACGGGAAGTAAACAGTGACTTCCGGTATCAGATGGCTGGTGCCACCGGATTGTTCGCGTCGGACGTAAGAAACCCATCGGGAATGCTCAACTACAACCAGACTATTGGTGCAGGGTACTTCTCGTATACTTTCTCGACCACCAACAAATACACCTTCAAATTGGGATCACGCTTTGAGCAAACCATGATCAGCGCAACAGATCAATACAGTGATATTAACATTCCATCGTATTCTAACTTAGTACCAAGTGTCAATATTTCAAAAGCAGTAGGCAAAGCATCAACCCTTAAACTGGCTTACAACAAGCGGATTCAGCGCCCCGGTTTACAACAGTTGAATCCCAATTTCAATACCGCCAACCCGCAGAATATCAACATCGGCAACCCTACCTTGAAGCCAGAACTAACGGATAACGTAGAGTTGAGCCTGAGTACTTCGATCAAGAAAACCTACCTAACCATCGCGCTATTTGGTCGTCAGACCAGTAATGGTATTACCCGCATCACCACGCCTTCTGATACCCTAATCGGTGCCGTAGTAACTACCTACCAAAACATCGGTAAGGAGCAAACCTTTGGTGCAAACATTTTTGGTAACGTATTTCTTACTTCCAAATGGACCATCAATGGCGGAATTGATCTTTACTACAACTACCTCCAAGGACGTCAGATCGGACTGAACGGATTCTCAGAAGAAGTGAGCAACTCGGGTATTATCATCGGAGGTCGGGTGCAATCGCAGGTACAACTACCCAACGGCTGGGGAATCCAAGCCTTCGGTGGGTACCATGGTAACCGCGTACAACTACAAGGTTCACAAAGCGGCATGGGAATGTATTCACTTGGTGTCCGTAAAGAGCTTCCCGGCAAGAAAGGTAGCATCGGAATCGCAGCCGATAACTTCTTTGGAGGTATGAAAATGAAGAGTACCCTTACCTCACCTACTTTCAATCAAGTAAGCGTCAATAACATCTACAACCAGAACATCAAGCTAACGTTCAGCTACAAAATTGGCAAAATGACTATGGTTGAGAAAAAGAAGACCAGAGGTGTGAAGAATGATGACGTAATGAGCAGCGGAGAATCCAACTAAGTACAAATTCTCACAGTACGAGCTAAGTACCGGAACGGTATTAGAGTTTATTTGGATAAATTATTTAAGATAACGCGCCCGCCGGCGAACTTTACGGCATGAACTACGAAGATCAGAAAACACACGAGAGCAAATTCCTGTCGCTGACCAGCCTGACAGTGGTCGAATTCGAGTACCTGCTGGGCTATTTCGAGCCGCTCTGGGAGAAGCACTACCGCTACCACACCCTTCAAGGAGGTCCTGGCAAGCACCCCGCCTTCCGAGAACACGGCAACTCCCTTCTGAAAGGCACGGCCCAGAAGCTCTTCTTCCTGCTGGTCTACCTCAAGAATAACTCCCTGCGGACCTTCCAAGCGGCCAGCTTCGGAATCTGGCAGCCGAAGGTTTGGGCCATAACCCGCTGCCTGCTGTCGGTACTCGACG
>JBDNFP010000236.1:0-6692 GCA_041689775.1 Spirosomataceae bacterium | reverse complement strand
GCATGATCAACCCTTTATAGACACTACCTGAAATTGATAGAGAGGTAATGAATAGGGGGTGGATCTTCTATCGACATGAATTTTCCCCCGTCCCCCCACTCACCCTCCGCTTCACCCCTCAGTAGCTACGGTTGGCCGGTGGTTCGATTGTATGGGATATTGTGGCGAGTTTTGAATCAAAAATAAACTCAAAAAGACATGAAAACATCATTCTATCTTCTTGTATCGGCCTTCTCTGTTGCCTTCACTACGCTATTTGGTTGCCACTCCACGGCCCAATCTGTACCGCAGACCGTGCGGGGTACCCTCACGGAGGCCGCCTCCCAAGCACCGTTGGTGGGTGCTACCGTACTGGTATCGGGTTCAAATTCTTTGAACACCACCACCGATGCCGACGGTACGTTTCGTCTGATGGTGGTTACGGGTCGCATTGCTCTAAAAGTTTCCTTCACCGGCTACGGGGAAATGGAAGTACCCGACATCATGGTCGACGCCGGAAAAGAGGTTATCCTGAACCTGACCTTTACCAATCTGAACGAAGTGACGCTCAAGTACAACCGTCAGGATGACCCCACGGTGGCCAACAACGAAATGGCGACGTCAGTACCCGGGCGTTTAGCCCGTTGGAAACGCTCCGCTACGCTGGTAGCTTGGGCGATCCGTCGCGGATGGCGGCCAACTTTGCGGGCGTAAGCGGCGCCAGAACCGACAGTTTATTACCGCTCTGCCCGCCGTTAAGAAAATCCACAAGTACTCCAACGGCAAGTTGAAGCTAGACCTCGAACCCGATCCCGCGCAGGAAGTAGTGGTTAGCCGGGATAAGTCCCCGACTTTTAAGGACTGATTGGAGGGGTAAGGACTGAACTCTGTGAAGTGAGTGAATAAGTTTCCGTAGTGATCACCTCAGAAATCAATCTTTGTAGGTCCTAGTTACTCCTTGAAGTACCAGTTTCCTACTCCTGTGTTCCCTCGAACAAAAGATCCTTATAGTAGTATTCTTTATCGCCTTCGGTGATTGGGCGCAGTACCCGGCACGGATTCCCTACCGCAATCACATTCGCCGGAATATCTTTGGTTACCACGCTTCCGGCGCCAATGACGGTATTATCGCCAATCGTTATACCGGGATTAATCACTACGTTTCCCCCGATCCAGACGTTGTTGCCAATGGTAATTGGAAAAGCATACTCGTATTCCTGGTTACGCGGCTCGTGGTGAATGGGGTGTCCTGCGGTATAAATACCAACATTAGGGGCCATGAGTACATTGTTTCCAATGATCACATCGGCGCAGTCTAGTATAATCAGGTTGTAGTTGGCGTAGAAATTTTCTCCGATGTGGATATTGTAGCCGTAGTCGCACCGGAACGGGGGCTCAATAAAGAAATTCTTGCCCGTGGTACCCAATAGCAGCCGCAGGATGGCATTGCGTTCGTCAATTTTGGTTGGTCGAAGGGCGTTGAAATCAAACACTAGTTCTTTGGCGTGTTGACGCTCGTTGAGTAGTTTTTTTCCGAAGGCTTTGTAGGGCTTCCCGGACAGCATTTTTTCCTTTTCTGTTAGCATAGTGATCTTGGAATTTACTTTTTATCGAAACAAGGTGCATGGTAGTCAAGGTCACTATTCGGAGAATACCGAACCCTGACCGAGAGGAATTTAAACAATTTCAATAAGATTTCCCGCTTTGCGGAAAAAAGAAGAGCTCCACCGGTTGGGTGAAGCTCTGGGAAATTATTGCGCGTATGCCAGTCTAATGCGCCGCGGAGGTATCCACCTTGGTGGTACCACTCCTGGTCATTAATACGAATGGTACGCAAATTAAAAATACCAAACCTAGGAACAAGAATACATCCATGTAGGATAGTACCATAGCCTGTTTGGTAATGGTAAAGTCCAGTACTTTATAGCCGCTTTTCAACGCAATGTCCGGCGTCATTCCTTGGCTCAGGAAGTTGCGTTGCAACCCATCGACCCGCTGTTGCACCAGCGGACTGTTGATATCCAGTTTGCTGACGAGGTCGTTGCGGTGGGTTACGTTTTGCCGGGCGATGTAGGTTGTAATAACCGCAATTCCGAACGAACCACCTAACTGCCGCATCATACCGGTAAAAGCTGCTCCCTCGCCGATGTCCCGGCCTTTCAGGGTAGAAAGCGCCAGCGTGGTAATGGGTACAAACAGCAGGCCTAACCCTACGCCACGTACCAGTAACATGTAGAAAAACGCATCCTTACCGGTATCAGGCGTCAGAATTTGGTAGCCCCAGAAGCTATAAATAAAGAAGGCGATCATTCCCGCCGCCACGAGGTACTGTTGTTTTACACCCCGTTGGATAAGCTGCCCCACGATGGGCATCATCATGGCCGTAACGATAGCCGCGGGTACGAGGAGTAATCCCGATTGGGTAGCGTTCCAGCCCAGGGTAGCTTGGGTATACAACGGAATAATGAAGGTAGAGCCATACAACCCAAAACCGAGAATAAACGACAGAATGGTACCTACCCGGAGGTTGCCATTGCGAAGTACCCGAAGGTTCACGATCGGGTTGGCGTAGGTAAGCTCGCGCCAGAGAAAGAAGAAAAAGCCAAATACCGCGGTGATGGTTAGCAGGATTATGATTTGATTATTAAACCAATCATCTTCCTGCCCTTTTTCCAGGACGTACTGTAACGATCCCACCGAAATAGCCAGCAGAATAATGCCGAGGTAGTCAATCTCGTTAGCTGCCTTTTTTGCCGAAAATTTAGGACTTCTTATAAATTCAATGGTAAGTAAAGTAGCGATTACCCCCAGCGGAATATTGATGTAAAAAATGTACGGCCAGTTGTAATGGTCTACTATATAACCACCCAACGGAGGGCCGAGGGTAGGACCCACGATTACTCCTAATCCGTACAGGGCTTGGGCAATGCCGCGTTTTTCGGGAGGGTAGCTTTCGGTGATAAGCGTTTGGGCCGTTACGAGTAAGGCACCACCGCCCAGACCCTGAATCAACCGATAAAAAACCAACTCCCAGATACTGGTAGCCTGTCCGCAGAAAAAGGAAGCTACCGTAAATATGATAATGGAGGCGGCAAAGTAGTTGCGACGGCCAAACTGCTGGGATAGCCAACTGGTCATCGGTACTACGATAACGTTACCAATGGCGTAGGCGGTAATGACCCAGCTAACCTCCGAAAGGGTAGCCCCGAGGTTGCCACGCATTTCGTTTAGGGCCACGTTGACGATGGTAGTATCAACGATTTCCAGCAGCGCGCACAGGATAGCCGTGATGGTAATGATGACTCGTCGAAAGCCATACTCTACCAATGATTCTTGTAGTTGCATAGTGTAGGAAAGCCCTTGGCGAAGGGCGATAACTGAACCTTTCTACCCGACCTGGGCAGAAAGGTTCTGATTAATTTAATTCAACGTCCACAAAGACATTCATACCGGGACGTAGAGCGGTCAGCATTTCGTCGTTGGGCTGCCCGAATTCAATCCGGACGGGCACGCGCTGCACTACCTTTACGAAGTTTCCACTGGCGTTGTCGGGAGGGAGAAGGGCAAAACGGGCACCGGTGGCCGGAGCAAAAGAAGCTACTTTGGCCTCGAATACGTGCTCAGGGTAGGCGTCGACGTGAATCTTTACCAGTTGCCCTTCCGTCATTCTTGTCAACTGTGTTTCTTTGAAGTTAGCTACCACCCAGGGTTTGGTATCGGCAATAATACTGAACAAACTCTGACCCGCTTGTAAAAACTGTCCTAATTGCGCGTTGACCTTGGAAACATTCCCGTCGGTGGGAGCGGTAATGACGGTATACGATAGCGTCAGCTTGGCATTTTCGATCTCAGCCAAACGGGCTTTGATATTGGCGTTAGCCACTTGCTTTTGCTGAGAAGTAGCGTTGGTTTGTGAGCCTGCTGCCTGGGCCTGCCGCTGGGCGGCGCTTCTTTGGGCTTGCAGGGTAGCAAGGGCTCGCTCTGCTCTTAATTTAGCCGCTTGCGCCTGCTCAAATTCTTGCTGCGTTATGGAATGGTCTTTTACCAGATTTTCGTAGCGGTTAAAATCCTGCGTGGTGCGCCATACGTTTACCTTAGCTTCCTCAATCTGGGCTTCGACAATGGATACATTGGCCTGAAAGGTAGAGCCGGTCGCGGCTGCGGCCGCGGTGGTAGCGTTAGCCACCGTCAGTGAACTTTCCGAACCAAGCAAGCCCGCTTCGGCTTGTGACAATCGTATAAGTTGATCGCGGTTATCAAGTACGATCAGGGTGTCTCCTTTGCGTACAAGCTGATTATCCTTTACCCGGATTTTGGTTACGTAGCCCGATATACGTGGAATTACCGGACTAATGTTGGCGTCAATTTGGGCGTCGTCGGTTTCTTCGTGGTGGAGCCCGTGGTTATATTTCGTAAAGCCCCAACTACCCCCCACAGCCACAAGTATACCGAGAATTATCAAAAAGCGGTTGTTCGTTTTTTTGGGTGCCGGGGTTACGGCAGATTTTTGATTCGTTTCCATTATATGTAAGTCAATTTTGCTATGCTAAAAGTTATTTTTCGGGGTACTATTCAATCTGACCACTGACCTGTTGTAATTTCTTATAGGCTACCAGTGCATCCGCTTTGGAAGCCTCGTAGTTGATTCTCGACTGCACCTGGGCTACATCAGCATTTAGTAGCTCGGTGGTTGCTACCAGCGTATTGTCATACTTATTCTTCGTAATCCGGAAGTTTTCGTTGGCTTGCTCTACTGCTTTGCCGTATACTTCTATTTTACGTTTACTCAACACATAATTGTAGTAGGCAGTATTTACTTCCAGGTGGAGCTGATCCAACAACATTCCTTGGGTGGTTTGGAGTTGGCTGACTTTGGTGCGGGTTTGCTCAATTTTGGTATGTGATCTCCAAAGGGAAGCAACGTCGTATCGAATACCAAGCCCGGCATTCATGGCGTTTGGTACCGATATAAAACCTGGAACATTCAGCGCTACATACCCGGCGGTGAGCGCGAGGGAAGGATACTTATCGGCTTCGGCCACTTTTATATCACTGGTCGCCGCTTTTTGGCGTATCAGGTTCGCCGCTAAATCCTTGCGGTTAGAAAGTGCCTTTTGTTCCCAGTCGGAGGCCGTACCCGCTTCGGCAATTATTCCAAAGCTGGCGGGGTTGGCTACAATATCAGTATTCTCCGGTAGCCCTAGCACAAGGTTCATTTGGAGTGCCGTAATTTTCAGGTCATTCTCAGCGTCCAATAGGGCTAGTTCGGTGTTTGACTCCTGCAATTGTGCTTTCATGAGGTCGTTTCGGGCCAACAAGCCGTTTTTCTCCCGATTGGTAAATTCTGCCACCCGCTCCTGCTCTCTTTTTAGACTTTCTTTAACTAATACAACGGCTTGATGAGCTTTGTAAAGGTTACCGAAAGCGGCGGTAGTATTCATGATAATCGCTTCCCGGTCGTGGTCGCTGTCTAATTTAACGGCTTGTTCGAGGTAGCGGGCGGCTTCCAAGCCATATTTGAAACGGAACCCGGCAAAGAGGGGCATGGAAGCATTGACCATCCCATACATAGCTTGGTTGACGTGGATAGGTTGAGCCGCGCCAGGGTTTTCATTGGAGGTCTTCTGTCCAAGTTGTAAAGCCAAATTCGGTGTATTGAGCCGAAGATACGATCCAGATACGTTCAGGGATGGTAGTTGATTTTCCTTAATCTGACGGAGATTAAGCCCGGCGAGATCTACCTTACTCTGACTTATTTTCAGGTACTTGCTATTCATTACACTTAGGCGAATTGCTTCGTCAAGCGAAACGGTAAGTGGGGCCTGAGCGTGAACGGAGAGTGACGCTATGGTATAGAGTAACCCGAATGCCCACGCGAAAGCATTCATTTTAGTCAGCGATTTCATTCGTTATGATTGTTTTAAAGATTATTTTTAAGTGGGTACTCAGTTTTTTTTTCAAAAAATGCTGAAACTCCTGATCATCCATGTCTTCCATGTGATGGATCTTGCGCAGAAACTCCTGGGTAGCGATGGCTTGATTGATCGTGCCGTAGAGTGTAGTAGTTATCAGCATCATATCAATGTTTTCCCTGAAAACCCCCGCTTTTTGTCCTTCCGAGATCAGGTTGGTCATGAGCTCTACGTTGCGCAATTTCAGTTCCATGATATGATCGGAGATGATGGGTGTGCGCTCCGTTGACAGTTGTTCCCGCATCATGATTTTATGAAACGATTGGCTCGACATGAGTTGGTCCAGTACCGAATCGATCCAGATATTAATTTTCTGGTGGGGAGTCAGCTCTTCATTTTGTAATATCATCTCAATCTGCGAACGCGATTGATTCAATCTGACATCAAATAGGGCTTCAATCAGCTTTTCTTTTGATCCGAAATAGTAAGAAATCATCGATACATTTATGTCGGCCTGCTGGGCGATATCCCGCACGGAAGTACCGGCAAAACCTTTGCTGGCAAAAAGCTCCTCCGCTGCTTCGATGATCTGTAATTTTTTAGCGTTGTGTTCCATTCTTCATCAGCCGGGCTGACCAGCTATTTATTTCCATGATGGCTTTAAGTAACGATTAAAAAATAACTTGGTAAAATTGCTTTTCACCTCACGAGTAACTTACATTGATCAGCGAAGACGAAATCAGATATTACAGTCAACTGGACGAGCGCCAGCATCGGGTTTTCCTCGGCTTGAAAGCCAAG
>JBDNFP010000235.1:0-15994 GCA_041689775.1 Spirosomataceae bacterium | reverse complement strand
CTTACGCCACCAAGAGGCCGCTTGACCACAACTTCAAAAACGACATGGGTCGCTACATCACTTTTGATGAGAAAATACCCAAATGGAATTACCTGATCAAGCCCGGAAATTGACCATCTTATTTTTTAATCATTCCTAAGCCATTTTTTTGACTAAATTAACAATACAAACTAATTATGCCTTAGTACTTATTGTAGTAAAGTATTGCGTACAATAGGGTCCTAAACTGAAAACGTCCCTCTCCCAACTCTAGCCAAATTTGTTCCGGTCACACAATAATATTGTGACTATGACTTATATCTCCGTACAAAATGCATAATTGCATACCAGATAGGTCCGGACATGAGCATACATAGTAAAAATGAAGATTAACAATAACCCACTTGTTTCAGTAATCTGTACCGCTTTTAACCATGAAAGCTTCATTGAGAAAGCATTGAATTCGGTAGTGAATCAATCGTATGAGTTTGTGGAGCTCATCGTGATTGATAATGCGAGTACTGATACCACAAAGGAAATAATTAAGGAGTTCGGTAGAAAGTACCCATTCATAAAAAGCATCTTAAACAGTACCAACAGGGGCCTTTGTAAGGCCTTCAACCAAGGCTTGGCGGTGGCAACAGGCGAGTACGTTATAGACCTGTCGGGGGATGATGTTTTACTTCCTGACCGCATTGAAAAGCAGGTTGCTTTTTTTAAGGAATTACCTGACGACTTCGGGGTTATTTTTTCGAATGCTCAGTATGTAAGCGCCAAAGGGCGGCTAATGAACTATCATTATGAGGTTGATAAACAGGGAAAGGCTAAATCTAAGGTACCATCAGGTGATGTGTACCGTTGTATTTTAGAATATTATTTCATCTGTACACCCACCATGATGATGCGTCGCTTTATCTTGAACCGCTTGGGAGGGTACGACGAATCGCTGACGTATGAAGATTTTGATTTTTGGTTACGGTCTTCAATACTTTGTAAGTATTCTTATCAGGATGAAGTACTGACCCACAAACGTGTCGTGAATAATTCGCTTTCATCACTAGTCTTCAAACCGGGTAGCGGTATGCTCGAATCTACCTACGCCGTTTGTAACAAAGCCTATGATCTGAACCGTAACCAGGAAGATTTCGAAGTGTTGGCCAAACGTATACGGACTTTCATTCGAAAATGCCTCTATGCGCAGGAATTTGAGTTGGGTATACGTTTCAGGAAGCTGCTCAATTACATCGAAGACCCAGGCCTTACTACTGATTTTATTGTCCTCCTTTGTCGTATGCGTCTGCCGGTCAATCGTTTATATCGTTTCTACCTCACAAAACGTCTAAAATATCTCACAAAAAGGGAGGATTTTAAGGTAAATTTTGTTCTTTTGGAGTAGAGAATATTATTGAACTCACCAGCAATGTCCGCAGAACTTCTTCGAATATACCCCGATAACCCCGATGAACGTAGAATCAGAAAGGTTGCTGAATGCCTGCGAAACGGTGGACTCGTGATCTATCCCACGGATACAGTGTATGGCCTCGGTTGTGATATCCATAATACTAGGGCGATTGAAAAGATAGCCCGAATTAAAGGAATCAAGCCGCAGAAAAACGATTTCTCATTTATTTGTTATGACTTAAGCCACATTGCTGATTATGCCAGGGTAAGTAATGTTGCGTTCAAATTAATGAAGAAAACGTTGCCAGGGCCATTTACCTTCATTCTTGAAGCCAATAATAATGTTCCCAAAATTCTGAATACCAACAAGAAAACGGTGGGTATTAGGGTGCCGGATAACACTATTCCTCGCTATGTTGTGCGTGAGTTGGGGAACCCCATCATCACTACCTCTATCAAGGATGAAGACGAGGTAATTGAATACTCAACAGACCCCGAGTTGATTTTTGAGAAGTTTCAGCATTTAGTAGACATTATTATTGATGGTGGTTACGGAGGAAATGTAGGTTCTACCATCATCGATGCTACAACGGATGAGTTTGAAGTAGTCAGGGCTGGTTTAGGAGAAATTTCTACCTTTCTGTAAAATTCAAGATTGCACCAACAGAAGAGAAAAGTTGGTAATAGACAAACTCTTCAATAATTTCTTATGATTTTTTTGATATTGTGCCACACCTTTACCATATTTGGTAATGACTGATCTTTGGTTGCCAAGTAAAGCGGTGGTGGGCCATTCCGAAGTAGTAATAGAACTGCATCACCTACCTTGCTTTGATTATTTTGCCTGCCTCTTGCAATACAATACGATCCGATTAGAGGCTTGTGAAAACTTTCCAAAGCAAACCTACCGAAATCGGTGTTACGTACTAACTGCCAATAAGGTAGATGTACTAACTATTCCGGTTAAAAATAGTCGTAAGAAAATTCGGATAAAAGATATCCAAATTGACTATAACCAGTCTTGGATAAAACGACATTGGGGGTGCCTCCAATCAGCATACGGCAAATCCCCTTATTTTGAACACTATTATCGTGACCTGGAAACGATTTATTTGAGAAAGCCGACGTTTCTATTCGACTTTAATCTCGAACTGCTGACATTATGTCTTAAAAACCTAGGCATTAAAAAAAGAATAGAGTACACTTTGTCATACACCGTAGACGTTGATATCACACAATTTGACGCAAAATTAGTGGTAAATGATAAAAAAAAAGGGGAAAGTGCAGTATTTTGTAATACCATCCCTTATTACCAAACCTTTGGCAATGATTTTGTACCAAATTTAAGTATCATTGACTTATTGTTTAATAAAGGTCCCGAGGCTCGGAAAGTATTGTTGGAGTCGATACAGGTCTCTCAGGAGCATAAATTGAACAAAGCAGCACAGTAATCCGTTACAATTATTAAATAAGACACTATAATTTTCCTGCTTATACATGGAAGCGAAATTTTCAAATCGAGTAAAAGAAGTGATATCACTGAGCCGGGAGGAAGCACTCCGTCTTGGTCATGATTTCATTGGAGCAGAACATTTATTGTTAGGAATGATCCGGGAAGGTGATGGCGTGGCCATCGGCTTACTCAAAAAACTGGGTGTTTCTCTTGAAGAGGTTCGATTGACAATCGAACAGGCAACCAAAGGATCAGCCACTAATAATGTCAAAAATCTGCAAAATATCCCGTTGACACGCCAATCAGAGAAAGTACTTAAAATTACTTATCTGGAAGCTAAAATATTTAAAAGCCCATTGATCGGAACGGAACATCTGTTACTATCTATTCTCCGTGACGAGGATAATGTAGCTACTCAAATCCTTCACCGTTTCAACGTGAATTATGAGGTGATTAAGGAAATGCTGGAATATCAGTCTTCCGGTACCACTCCTCGTATGGGATCAGATACCGACGATGGCGATGAAGATCCCCGTTCAGGAATGTTCGGAGGCGGTTCATCGTCCGGTAAAGAATCAAAAGGTGCAGAAAAGTCACGTACCCCCGTTCTTGACAACTTTGGTAGAGACCTTACCAAACTTGCCGAGGTAGGTAAGCTTGACCCAATCGTTGGCCGAGAGAAAGAGATTGAGCGAGTTGCTCAGATTCTGAGCCGTCGGAAAAAGAATAATCCCATTTTGATCGGTGAGCCCGGAGTTGGAAAAACTGCCATAGCCGAAGGCTTAGCCTTGCGCATCGTTCAGAAAAAAGTATCTCGGGTCTTATTCGGGAAACGGGTTGTGACCTTAGATCTCGCATCTCTGGTGGCGGGTACTAAATACCGTGGTCAGTTTGAGGAAAGAATGAAAGCTGTGATGAATGAACTTGAAAAATCACCAGATGTCATTTTATTCATTGACGAGCTACATACGATCGTTGGAGCGGGAGGAGCGTCAGGGTCACTCGATGCATCTAATATGTTTAAGCCGGCACTCGCCAGGGGCGAAATCCAATGTATTGGAGCTACTACCCTTGATGAGTATCGCCAGTACATTGAAAAGGATGGTGCCTTAGCACGTCGATTCCAGATGGTTATGGTAGATGCGACTTCGGTAGAAGAAACTATTCAGATTCTGGAAAATATTAAAGATAAGTACGAGGAACATCACCACGTAAATTACACACCCGAAGCATTAATTTCGGCGGTAAAGCTTTCCGAACGTTACATAACGGACCGCTTTTTACCCGACAAGGCCATTGATGTAATGGACGAAGTTGGTGCCCGTGTTCACATTAGTAACATCACTGTTCCGGAAGACATACTGAAACTTGAAGATCAAATCGAGAATATCAAGCAGGAGAAAAACCGGGTGGTGAAAAGCCAGAAATATGAAGAAGCGGCTCAACTGCGCGATCGTGAAAAGAAATTGATTGATCAGTTGGATCGGGCCAAGCAGTTATGGGAAGAGGAAACAAAGCAGAAGCGTTATACAGTATCGGAGCAAAACGTAGCCGAGGTAGTGGCGATGATGACCGGAATTCCGGTGATGAATGTTTCTCTGGATGAAGGTAAGAAGTTACTCAGTATGGCAGACGAGCTTAAAGCTAAGGTTATCGGACAAGATCCACCGATCGAAAAGCTTGTGAAAGCTATTCAGCGTACCCGCGTTGGATTGAAAGACCCAAAAAAGCCAATTGGTTCCTTTATTTTCTTGGGCCCAACTGGTGTTGGTAAAACCGAACTTGCCAAGGTGCTTGCTACTTACTTGTTTGACAAGGACGACGCTTTGGTGCGGATTGACATGAGTGAGTACATGGAGAAGTTTAGTGTATCTCGCTTAGTTGGAGCGCCTCCCGGCTACGTTGGATACGAAGAAGGCGGTCAGTTAACCGAGAAAATTCGACGTAAGCCATACAGCGTAATATTGCTTGACGAAATTGAAAAAGCCCATCCTGATGTTTACAATATCCTGTTACAGGTTTTGGACGATGGTATCTTGACTGATGGACTTGGACGTAGAGTTGATTTCCGTAACACAATCATCATCATGACGTCCAATATTGGGGCTCGTGATTTGAAGGACTTTGGAAGCGGAATTGGGTTCTCAACGAAGGCTAAGGCAGACAATGTGGACGAAATTATGCGTAATACCATCCAAAGTGCTTTACGCAAAGCGTTCTCACCCGAATTCCTAAATCGTTTGGACGATGTGATTGTGTTCAACTCATTGCAACGTGAGGACTTACATAGAATCATTGATATTTCGCTCAACAAATTGTTCAGTCGTGTGAAGGGTCTAGGTTATGAGATCGAACTTACCGTTACAGCCAAAGATTTTCTGTCAGAAAAAGGGTATGATCCACAGTATGGTGCAAGGCCACTTAATAGAGCGATTCAGAAATATCTCGAAGATCCGGTTGCGGAAGAGATTCTGAAAGGCGAACTTAAAGATGGTGATGTGCTCATTGCTGACCATGACGGAACCTCTGAGCAGCTAACTATCACGGTTAGAAAAAAAGAAGAAGAAGTTATAAAATAATAAGGTTTGTATTCGTTAAAAAAGTAAAAAGACTGTTCGGGAGAATAGTCTTTTTACTTTTTTAACGAATACAGTTGATTCAACAGCTATTCTCTGAAATAAATAGCCTTGTATTTGACGTTTAAAAGTAGAATAATAACCATGAGCCAGATATATTACGTTAAATACTGAGTAAATGTCCGAAACAACTGAAATTGAAGAGGAGGAAGGAGGAAAAACAAACGAGTGGAGGAATAATAGGCCGGGAGATATTAATTACTCTTCCCGAAAGCCTTGGTGGCTGGTGGTTCTCATTATTTTAGGTCTGCTTGCTTTTGGGATATATATCAAAAAAATAAATACAACTGAATCAGCTCAGAAAGAAGGCTTTTGGGCTTTTTTAACCAGTAACAACGAAAACTTCAACGTATTATCAGACTCTCTTACTACCGTTATGGATACTTCGGAAACCTGGGAGGGGATAAACTCTGGACCTATCCCAAATGAGGTATTTCCAGATATTATCACGGTGGTAGACGAGTGGGGGACTCCTCCAATAAACCAAAGCAATGGACCAGAAGTGTTGGATAATCCCAAAGATGCTTCACCAGATCCAAATCCATTAGAATCTGTAAAGGCCACCGGGGAAACAACCTATTATATTATTGCCGGGGAGTTCGAAGATAAACTGACAGCTAATAAGAGGATGCAGGAGATTCGTCAGGGAAATTATCCCGCGAAGATTATTGAACCTACTGGTCAGAATGCTATGTATCGGGTGGTAGCAGGTGAATATAAAAATCAGACAGCCGCTCAATCAAAGGCGGAGGCTCTTGGGTTTATTCTGGAAATAAAGACCCGGGTCGAAAAAAAAGAAAACTAAGAACTCACCGTTTTAATTCGGTTTTCTGAAAGCCTTTTGGAACGGTTGTACCATTTGACCGACAAAATCTTTCGGAAAGTTTTCTCCAGCTGGTAAACCTATCGGTAGGTATTCGTTATCATGTGGCCAATGATTGGTTCTGAAAACAAAATCCCAGATACTTAGTGTAATTCCGTAATTAGAACCCCGTGGATGAGTTGGGGGTAAATGCTTGGCGTGATGCCACAAGTGCATTTGGGGCCCGTTAAGAAAGTACTTCACTGGGCCCAAGGGTATATACAAATTAGCATGCCCGAGTTGACCAGTTACCAATGTGAAAATATGAACAATGAAAAAGTCATCAATACCGAAGCCGATCATGGCTAATGGTACATACTCCAAAGTTCGGTAGATGATATTCTCCATAAAGTGGTAGCGAAGAAGTGCCGAAAACCCCATTTCATCCACGCTATGGTGCACTTTATGAAACTCCCACATCCAGGGAACATGGTGCAACATGCGATGAATATTCCATTGCATAAAATCCCGAACAACAAAAATGAGTACTAATTGAACCCAAGTAGGTAGACTTGCTACTTGAAATGCAATAATATTGGTGATTCCAAACAGCCCAAGGAAATCACCAAATAATTGTACGCCCAGCATCGAAAGAGCATTGTAGACTACGAGGGAGAATAGAAAGTAATTCCAGATTAGGTAGAATGAGTCCATCCAAAAACCCTGTCGAATAGCAGGCTGATTTTTGCGCCACGGGAAAAAAACCTCCAGCAGCCAAATAGCCAAGGATGCTCCCACCAGCCAATAGAAGTAGTTGTGCCATCCAGGAGTAAGAATTTCATAAACTAAGTAGTTCCAATACCCTGAGTAGGCACCAGCAATGGTACTAACATACTTTTCCATTATAACACCTCTGAATAGTTAATTGTTACTAAATAAGAGCCAAACGTATAGGCAAAAAAAAGGACGAAAAGAATGGCCGTAATGCCAATCACCAAAACCTAGGTATCGACTTGCAGCGGTGTTTGGTCTTCGCTATCACTTTCCTTTGATTTCTTAAAGCGTACAATGAAGTAGCCAATCGTATAAGCAACTACAAGAAAAAGTGAAATACCGAAAATTATCCGTGCCATCAGGTAAAGGTCAGGTATTTTTGACTTCCATTATAGGGTATGAATCAAATCTGTATGTGTTTTGTTTTATGGTCGTTTCTGAAATAGGGGGGAGTAGGGCCAATTATCGATCAATTTTGTTCACATTACCCCAATCTCTTATCTTTGTCAACTTAAATCAGAATCTAACATTCAACTGTACGCTTGCTCTGTGAAGTCACGGGTTCGCATAACAAGGATTCATTACTCATGAAATTATTAGAAAATAAGGTTGCTCTGGTTACCGGAGCTTCGCGCGGAATTGGTCGCGCTATTGCGTTGCGTTTTGCTCAGGAAGGGGCAAATGTCGCTTTCACATTTTTATCAAGTGTAGAAAAAGGGCAGGCCCTAGTAGCTGAACTTGAAGAGTTTGGAGTAAAAGCTAAGGGGTACCGATCTGATGCCTCAGATTTTAAAGCAGCTGACGAGTTGATTACTGATGTAGTAGCTGATTTTGGGCGCCTTGATGTGCTGGTCAATAATGCGGGAGTAACCCGTGATGGCCTCCTGATGCGCATGAGCGAGGAACAGTGGGATGAGGTTATTAATATCAATTTGAAATCGGTATTTAATCTGACCAAGGCGGCTACCAAATCTATGATTCGGGCCAAGAGTGGCTCAATCATTAATATTACTTCGATCGTTGGAATCCGGGGGAATGCCGGACAGGCTAACTATGCTGCTTCAAAAGCCGGTATAATCGGGTTTACAAAATCAGTTGCCCTTGAATTAGGCTCGCGTAATATTCGGTCAAATGCCGTTGCGCCTGGATTTATTGAGACGGAAATGACGGGTGCTCTGGAAGGAAAAGCAATGGAAGAATGGAAGCAGTCGATTCCATTAAAGCGCGGCGGACAACCTGAGGAGGTAGCCGACGCTTGTGTATTCCTGGGATCAGACATGGCACGCTACATTACTGGGCAGGTATTGCAGGTAGACGGTGGTATGCTTACCTAGAAGCGACTTGAATGATTAGTAGTTAATGAAAACAGAAGAGGTTGTGAGTTTTGTAACAATTTCCTCTGTTTTTATTGGCGAGGAAGAATTTATTCCTCATCCAAAACCATTCATAGGGTTTTACACGTTATGGTTGTATCTTGGCCGATACCAACCTAAAACCTACCATCAGAGACCTACGCTTCGTCCATGCGATCCGAACTTTTTCTACAATCTTCCCCTTGGTTTCTTGTACTTTGTCTATTGGCCGGTTCGGCCTATTCTTATTTTTTGTACAAGCCAGAGCCTTCGTGGGGTAAGAGACTAAATATTATTCTTGCGATACTCCGTGGAACCCTCGTTTCGCTGCTATGTTTTCTATTGTTAGCTCCTTTGGTTCGCACCATTCAAACTACCACCGATAAGGCAAAGGTGGTATTAGCCATCGATAACTCAATTTCCATTGGGGCAAACGGTGCCAAATCCATACCTTTCTTGGAAGAAGCTCGCCAAAAATTAATAGATGAGGGATACGAAGTAAGCGTTCAGACCCTCAATGAAGGTAAGGTGATAGTGGAGTTGGACTCAATAAAGTTCGATCAGTCGTCAACAGACCTATCTTCGATGCTTAGTACTATCCGTAGTAATTTCGAAGGTCAGAATCTCACGGATGTGATTCTATTCTCGGATGGAATTGTTAACAAAGGATTATCTCCCGTGTACAATAGCTTTCCATTCAAGGTCACTACGGTAGCGGTCGGAGATACAATACCCAATAAAGATATTCAGATACGTAGCGTTACCGCTAACCGCGTTGCCTACATGGGTAATGATTTTCCGGTGCGGGTAGATATCACTGCCAATGGACTAGCTGGCGGAAGTACAACGGTTTCCTTAAAACAAAACGGAAGGGTCATTGCTACTCAAAATGTGGTGGTAGACCGGAGCGACTACTTTCAGTCATTTATCTTTACTACCTCTTCTAATCAAAAGGGCGTTCAACATTATACCGTTGAAGTAGGGCCTTTGTCCGGTGAGTATTCACGGACCAACAATAGTCGGGAAGTATACATTGACATTATTGATGGTAAGGAAAAAATACTTCTTTTGGGACTTAGCCCCCATCCGGATATCAAGGCCCTTCGATATATCATTGAGCAAAATGAAAACTATGAGCTAGATGTTAAATTATTAACCGTTGGTAATAATTTAAATGAAATCACGGAGAAAGCCTATGACTTGATTATCCTGCATCAGCTACCTGATGCTCAGGGTGCGGGTAATGAGCTGGTTCGTAGCCTTCTTACCAAGAATACGCCTGTTTTCTTTATTCTGGGAAATCAATCCTCCATCGGAAATGCCAGTAGCATCAACCGTGCCGCCCAGATTGCCGCCAACCCAGGTCAACTTGATAAAGTAACGGGCATATTTAATTCGTCCTTCCAACTATTAAACCTGGACATTGAGAGATTATCGATCTTGGAAAAACTACCGCCACTATCAGTTCCATTTGGCGAATACCGGCTTACAGCTGGCAGCGAAGTGATATTGTACCAACGGGTAGGAAATGTGCCAACCACCAAGCCACTTCTGGTTATCAACACCGCTGCCGAGAGGAAAGTGGCTTTGCTGGTAGGAGAAGGGCTCTGGCAATGGCGACAGGAGGAGTTTGCTCTCACCGAAAAACAGGATATTACGGATGAGTTATTTCAAAAAGTAATTCAACTACTTTCGGTCAAAGAAGACAAACGTAAGTTTAGAGTATATCCAATTAACTCAGAGTTTGACGCCAACGAAAGGGTTACGTTTCAGACTGAGATTTACAACGATATCTACGAAAAAATATACGGGCAAGAAGTTCGACTCGATATTACCAATGAAAAAGGTGTCGTACAGAATTACACCTATACTCACAGTGCGGAAAAGCCACGTTTTGAAATAAGTGGATTACCCGAGGGCGTATATCGTTACCGTGCATCAACGACCTTGCGTTCTGGACCGGAACAGGTTACCGGGCAGTTTGTGGTACGAAATGCCAACCTGGAAGTTCAGAATACCACGGCTGATTTTGGCTTGCTGCGTGAATTAGCCCAGCGTACCGGCGGACAGTTTACTCAGCCCAATACGTTGGATGGCCTGGTACTCGGGATGATCAATAATCGCCCTCCGGATCGGCTTGATAGCTCCGAGCAAATGGCCGAATTGATTCAGCTGAAATGGTTGTTCTTCCTGCTTTTATTATTACTTACTATTGAATGGGGACTCCGTAAGTACAGCGGTAGTTATTAATGAGCTTATTAAGAAAAGTACTCCTTTTTATTCTTGGGAGTTTATGGGTAATACCCGTTTCTGCATCCTCCCAAACTGATCCCGATTCCATTGAGGTAGTCAGGCCAAACTACCGTTTATTACACGGGATGTTTGCAGTTCAGTCTGTTCTCTATGTGGGTAGTTTATATGGTTTGAGTAAAACTTGGTATAATAACCCATTCACTAACTTCACGGTTGCTGACGATACTCATGAGTGGAAACAGATTGATAAGGTCGGGCACCTGTATACTTCCTACCAGATTAGCCGTCATACGGCAGCACTATATCGAAAAACGGGAGTCAGCCGGAAACAAGCCATCTTATACGGAGCTATTTCAGGTTTTTTCTTTCAAACTCCAATCGAGATTTTGGACGGATTTTCGCCTGATTACGGATTTTCACCCGGCGACATGGTTGCGAATCTTACTGGTTCAGTATTGTTTGTGGGGCAGTCATTTTTGTGGGATGAACAACGAATACAACCCAAGTTTTCCACTCATTTTACAAATTATGCCCGGGTTCGTCCTGAACTTTTGGGTAATAGTAAGTCAGAGCAGTGGTTAAAAGATTACAACGGACAGACCTATTGGTTCTCATTTAGTCCCCGATCCTTCCTTCCAGGTTCCAAATGGCCGAAGTGGCTATGCCTTTCTGTTGGCTACGGAATTGAAAATATGGTAGCCGCGGAAACAAGCAAAAGTGTAGAAATAGGGTACGAGCCCTACCGGCAGTATTATCTTTCACTTGATATTGACTTTACTAAGATCAAAACCCGTTCTAAATTTGTTAAGAATATAGCCTTCATGGTCAATACACTCAAAATTCCTGCCCCAGCATTTGAGTTTTCAAAGAATGGAGTCAACTTTCGTCCGTTCTATTTTTAATGGCTTACCTGGATTCCGGGCAAAATTATTATCACCTAGGAAGAAAACCCCTTACAACACAAGATGAATATTGGAGATAAAGTACGTTTAGTACACGAAAAAGAAGAAGGAATTGTTTACCGGTTTTTAACCGGAAATATTGTGGAAGTTGAAATTGAAGATGGATTTCGAATTCAGGTCCTGCAAAAAGAGCTGGTACTGATTTCGCCCATGGAAGGTGAGCGTTTACTTCGAAATGAGAAAAAAGAAAAGACTCAAACACCAATCCAGAGCCGTTCTACGGCACCCTTTTCTCAGAAGGGGATTTTTCTCTCCTTTGTTCCGGTGAATGATCGTGAACTAACGGTACAATTGATCAATAATTCAGACTGGGTGTTACCTTTTGTTGCCTACAAAGAGCACGAAGGAAAGCAAACTGGGTTGGCAGGGGGGGCATTAGAGCCAAGAACGAACCGGAAACTGACGGAGGTGTTCATGAAAGACTTTGAACAATGGCCAACCTTTGATATTCAGGTGCTTTATTATAGAGACGGAAATGGAGAAATAAAACAACCGTTTCAAAAACGAATGAAGTGCAGGGCTCAGTCTTTCTACAAGCGAAAGCAGCAGACCCCGGTTCTGAATAAGGAGGGCTATGTATACCAATTGGATGAGGAGGGAGTTGTAATACCCACCGCTACTCGTATAATTTCTGCGGCCGAAATCAGAGAAAGGATGCTATCACCTGAGGTGGCCGAGGAGGGTCCTCTAAGAGTTGAAAAACCGCAGCCAATTGTAGACCTACACATAGAAATATTGAATAAAGATCATAGTAGTATGGCAAAATCTGAAAAGTTATCTTTGCAGATAAAAACATTTGAGCAAAAACTGGAAAATGCCATTGCGGCTGGTTTAGACGAAATAACTTTCATTCATGGGTCCGGAAATGGAGTTCTCCGAGACGAACTTCATCGTAGGTTAGGTAAAGAACAACACGTGCAGTACTTCAAGGATGCGCAAAAAGAGAAGTTTGGTTATGGTGCTACCTTAGTAAAGATCAAGTAAAAAGATGAGTCTTCACTTCAATACCTGTGTTAAAATTTCCTGGAGCTTTGTTTGTTTATTTTTATTGGCTCAGTGTACTCCCCAAGGTACGAAACAACCGAAAGCACCGCAGGAAACATACCTTTATTCCGACATGCAAATTCAGGATGAAAAACATTTGTCAGTAGTCAACATACCGTTGGAAATGCCCATTTCTGAGCTTGAAAAGCAAATTAATACGCAGATAAACGGACTTATCTACGATGATAATAGCTATGAAAATGACGGTAATGATAACCTGAAAGCCAAAGTATGGAAATTGAGCCCAATAAAAATACAGGCAATTGATTCTACCTTTTTGTTTGATGTACCACTAAAAATTTGGGTAAGTGCTGGCTACAAGGTTAGCCCGTTGGGCATAACAATGTCGGGTTATAAGGATACTGAGTTTTCTATCCGTATCCGGTTTGTATCTAAGATTAGTGTTACCCCCGACTGGCGGCTGGTAACAACAACCTTTGTTGATAGTTACGATTGGATCACAGAACCGGTAATCAAGGTGGCTGGGTTCAACATTCCCATTAAATCAATGGTGAGCCGCACTCTAAGCCGTAACTACGAATCGATAACCAAGACAATTGATAAGCAGGTAGAAGAAAGTATCGAATTGAAAAAGTACGTTCGACAGGCTTGGGATTTAGCCAGAACGCCATTTTTGATGTCAGATGAGTACAAGACGTGGTTGGTTGTAGTGCCCACTGGCATGGTAATGACGCCTCTAACTGTACGAAATAGGATATTGAGAACTACGATTGGTATCAGGGGATATACCCAAACTGTAACGTCTTTCGAAAAACCCGAAATTAGGGGAAATAATAACCTACCCCCCTTACAAGTTGTTGATAAAATTCCCGTGGAGTTTAGGGTTGGACTCATTAGTACCATTACCTACAAAGAGGCTTCTCGTATGGCTAGGGAGAGTTTTATTGGTGAAAAGTTCAGTAGCGGGAAGTATTCCGTCGAGGTGACAAGTATTGATTTATTCGGGCAAAATGAAAACCTGGTGATTAAAGCAGGCTTGAAAGGGAGCCTGAATGGAGTCATCTATATGAAAGGCAAACCTCATTATGATCCGGATACTAAAAACCTCTCGCTAAAAAGTTTGGATTATGATCTAGAGACCCGGAACGTGATTTTAAAAACAGCCGGTTGGCTACTGCAAAGTAAATTTAGTAAAATGATGGAGAAACAATTCGTTTTCTCGATGGGAGAGCAAATTTCAGAAGCACAAAAAACAGTACAGAGTACCCTCACAAACAACACATTGGCCAAGGGTATAGTATTGAATGGCACGCTAAAAGAGTTAACACCTGATAAGGTATACCTAACTCCCGAGCATATTTACTCGGTAGTTTTTGCAACCGGACAAGTAACTTTACGAATAGAAGGGCTGCAATAAGCCCAAATAATAATGTGAATACTCATAACCCGTTCACGTATATTTCTGTTTTTTATAGTATATTAGCTTCAAATCAAAGCAAAGTATTTCTTAGCTTTGTAGCGAACCGGAAATTGATAAGCTGTCCTATCGCTTTGATTTTACATTAAAGAGGAAAGTCCGGGCAGTACAGGGCGCCGTACTTCCTAACGGGAAGGCAACAAGTGGGAAACGATTTGTTGACAGCTAGTGCCACAGAAAATATACCGCCTGGCATAATTTTTTATGAAAGGTAAGGGTGAAAAGGTGGAGTAAGAGCCCACCGTCTCGTCAGCGATGACCAGAGCGAGGTAAACCTTACGGACTGAAAGACCAAATAGGTACCAAATCAGAAGCGGCCCGTTTCGGTTTCGACTCGTTTGAAACGTTGGTACGGGTAGGTCGTTGGAGACGTTGGGTAACCAAAGTCCTAGATAAATGATAGGAGTTTCGAGTAACATCGAGATAACAGAACCCGGCTTACAGGCTTATCTATTTTCGGATTTTCAATGCTTTTTTAAATTTTCAGAATTATTGAACCACATAACATAAAAGGTGTTTCCTCATGAAGAAGAAAAATCTCTACTACATCACATTGATTACCTTGGGGCTTTTTGCTACCTCGTCTTATGGACAGAATCGTTCTTACGAAGGCCCCAACAAGATGAACACTTGGTCCATTACGGGTTATGGTGGAATCACTCGTTTCTTTGGCGATCTTTCGCAGTATGATTTCCAAAGAGGCGAAAAAGAAAATGTTACAGGTGGGTCCGGCCTATCTATTAACAAGCAGATTTCCCCCTTGTTTGGTATCCAGATTACCGGATGGAACGGAAGTTTGGCTGGTTCGAAGAGGAATGTAGTTAGTTCGATCACCGGAAATGTGCAAAACGTATATTTCAAAAGTCCATCGTTTGTTCAGGCAACGTTGGAAGGTACTGCTAACTTGAATCGCTTGCTATTTGGATTCGATAAGCTCCGTCGCTGGAAGTTTGATGCACATGCCGGCTTTGGTATAATGTACTTCCATAGCGATGTTTATGATATGGCTACTGATCGTTTACTTCTTTCTACTAACACAGAAGGTGGATCCAAAGCGGGTACTTGGTATAGAAACGGTACGATTTACACTCGTGAGTGGGTAGTACCCATGGGATTGGCTATTCATTACGAGATTTCTCCGCGCATCGACTTAGGGCTTGATTTTGTAATAAATCACGTAAACACGGAGAAACTTGACCTTACTGCCAGCGATTTGACTGATTATGCAAGTTCAACTGGAATTTTTGGTTTTGTGAAGGGTGATTCTAAATTAGACAAATGGGGATACGGTGCCATTGGTCTTACCTATAAACTAGGAAAGAATGCAGTAAGTCCTAAAAATGGTAAGTACGATGCCTCATCGGGACGTTACCATTTACGTTGGGCAGATCCCAAAGCACTTGTACCACTACCCTATAATCCTACCATGACTGATGCAGATTCAATTGCGAGAAGTAACATGCCCAAAGCAATTGACCCGCGGTTGTATTCTGATTCGGATGGTGATGGTGTAGCTGATCTATTCGATAAAGAGCCGAATACACCGGCCGGAAGTGTAGTATCTGGTTCTGGCGTTGCAATTGACTTGGAAAAATATATTTTTGATGCCATAAAAAATAACCTGCCCAAGGACGAATGTGAAGCTTTGTTTAGTAATATTGAATTTGATACTGATAAGTCCACGATCCGCAGTGCTTCCCAGCAAAACTTGGATAAGGTAGTTGAACTACTCAACATGCGTCCAAATTGTCGTATTGTACTAGTTGGACATGCCGATGCTCGCGCTTCTTATGGCTATAATATGAACTTGTCAAAACGTCGTGTGGAAGCAGCCAAGCGCTATTTGATCCGTGCCGGATTAGCTGACCCTAGCCGGTTGTTAGTAGAATACTTTGGCGAG
>JBDNFP010000234.1:0-15422 GCA_041689775.1 Spirosomataceae bacterium | reverse complement strand
TGGGCAAAGCTAAAAATGTCCCTAAAAAAGACTCCTTTTGAAGACCATATTCCGCTATTTCCTCGAAATCATCCGCTCCGCAAACTACGGCACAGACGGATATTACTAAAATATCCAATAAATTATGGTGCTTGCACCGTTCTATCCTAAAGTCAGGTACAGACCCAAAGTATTTTCCCCAGTTCATCTCACAAAGTTCTTAACTTTATAGATGCCAAAGAACTATAATGCGCTTAACCTGGCGTCCGAAGAGCTCATTGTCATCTTCAATCGAAAAGCCGTATTGATGATCGTGATAGTATTTGTGTAGCCGTACATCAGCGGGGTTGTTATTGACAAATTCACAATAGCTTATAGTGCTGAAACCGGTTTTAGTTTATTAAGGGAGCTTACCTAATCTGCGCTTTCGGTCAAGTTTTTGCTTCACCCAGGGATACCCCCAATATACCACTTGTGTGGCCCCGATTCCAACTCCGGCACCAAACAGTACGTCGGATAGCCAATGTCTGTTATTGAGCACTCTTAGGGCTCCTGTGGTGGTGGCAATGCCGTATCCGCCCACGCTGTACCAAATACTACGCGCTCCGTATTCTTTGTGGAGGAGCGTGGCTGACGTAAAAGCCTGGGTAGTGTGGCCGGAAGGGAAAGCATCATTTCCGGCCCCGTCCGGACGGGGATATTTTGCGATTAATTTCAGGCTTTGGGTAAAGCCTTGCGCTGCAACCGTCGAAATAAACGCAAGAAGTACTTGTTCCCCCAAAGGATGCTTCCCTTCTACACCAGCGGCACTTAGTCCCAAACTAAAAACTATGGGTGCGTAGGGAAGGTAATCGTCTACCCGCGTGTAGATTCCGCCCGGGTATCGTCCTACTACCTTTTCTTGCAGGTGTTGACTGATCTTTCCTTGGACAAGCAGGCCACTTATGCCCAGTGTGGTCGGTACGATGAGGGGCTTAATGCTGAAAGTAGTAGCGGTGGTGTCAGAAGCTTGGGCCTTGACAGGTGTGGTAGTACCCCACACCCAAAGCAACAAAACACCAGTGAATAGTTTTATTTTCATGAGTTTAAGCTTCCAATATAGCCTGTCTTACCCGAACGAGTCGTTCCAGTAGGCCTTCGAGCTGATCGAGTGGTAGCATGTTGGCACCGTCAGATTTAGCTTCGGCTGGGTTGAAGTGTGTTTCAATAAATAGCCCGTCAGCACCTACGGCAATGGCTGCTTTGGCAATGGTTTCAATGAGTTTAGGCTTCCCGCCGGTTACGCCGCTGCTTTGGTTAGGCTGCTGTAAGGAGTGGGTGCAATCCATAACCACCGGTACTCCAAATGACTGCATCTCGGGGAGGTTTCGGTAATCAACAATAAGATCGCCATAGCCAAAAGAGTTACCCCGATCGGTCAGAATTACGGAAGCTTTGGGATTAATCTCGTGGACTTTCTCGACCGCAAACTTCATCGAGCCTCCTGATAAGAACTGCCCTTTTTTTACATTGATAACCTTGCCAGTTTGGGCCGCGGCTACCAAAAGTTCCGTCTGACGGCATAAGAATGCAGGTATCTGGAGTACATCTACGTACTCGGCTGCCATGGCCGCTTCGTGTGACTCGTGAATGTCAGTTACGGTAGGTATACCGAACGTATCGTGCACTTCTTTTAATATCTTCAACGCCTTTTCGTCCCCAATACCCGTGAAAGAATCAATTTTTGTGCGGTTAGCTTTGCGGTATGACCCTTTAAATACGTAAGGAATTTTCAAGCGATCAGATATTTTACAGATATGCTCAGCGATGCGGAGTGCCATGTCGCGGCCTTCGATAGCGCACGGCCCTGCCATCAGAAAAAAGTTTGACGAATTGGTATGTTTAAGGTTGGGAATTGATAGCATAGTTCGTTGTATCAGTATTTTACAATAATTCCCCAAAGGTACGTTTCTCTGCTTTCTTCTCCATTTATGAGGGCACTTTGACCAATCAATATTTCGTAAGCGATTGATTTTCTGTTATTTTTTTTGCTCCTTGATGGGAAGCATTATGAAGCCGGACCTAAAAAATTGTTTGACAAAGTGGTTTAGAATATCTTTCTTTGTGGCGTTTTTAACCAAAAAGCGTTCAAAAAATGTCAGAAATCGCAGAAAAAGTTAAGCAGATCATCGTCGAGAAACTCGGCGTAGAGGAGTCGGAAGTAACGACCGAAGCTAGCTTCACGAATGATTTAGGAGCCGACTCTCTTGATACCGTTGAGTTGATCATGGAATTTGAAAAAGAATTCAATATTTCTATTCCAGACGATCAGGCTGAAAACATCGGTACGGTAGGTCAAGCAGTTGCCTATCTGGAGGAAAACGTGAAGTAAATTCTTGTTTTACTGTCCGTATCACTTCTTACTCTTAATCCATTTTATGAGTTTCAAACGCGTTGTAATTACTGGTATTGGCGCACTTACGCCACTCGGAAAAGATGTCCCTACTTTTTGGAAAAATTTAGTAGCAGGTGTCAGCGGTGCTGGGCCTATTACCCGATTCGATGCCGAAAAGTTTCGCACTCGATTTGCCTGCGAAATCAAAGATCTCGATATCACCGACTACATACCGCGTCAGGAAGCTCGTAAAATGGATCCTTTTACTCAGTATGCGGTTATTGCAACCGATGAGGCAATGAAGGACGCCGGCCTGGATCTTAAAAAATTAGATCTTGATAAAGCTGGTGTAATCTGGGGGTCTGGAATCGGAGGTCTCAAAACTTTCGAGGATGAAATGATGAACTTTTCCGAAGGAGGCCGCAATCCTCGCTTCAATCCTTTTTTTATTCCCAAAATGATCGCTGACAGTGCTTCGGGAGTCCTCTCGATTCGCTACGGCTTTCGTGGGCCTACTTTTATCACTGTTTCAGCCTGCGCTTCGGCTACAAATGCTATCATTGATGCCTACAACTACATCCGGTTAGGTACTATCAAGGTGTGTATCAGCGGAGGCTCCGAGGCAGCCATTACCAATGCTGGCGTGGGAGGGTTCAATGCCTTGAAAGCGCTCTCGGAGCGTAACGATTCTCCCGAAACAGCCTCGCGGCCCTATGACAAGGATCGTGATGGTTTTGTGCTTGGTGAAGGTGGTGCTGCTCTGATTTTAGAGGAGTACGAGCACGCGAAAGCACGTGGTGCTAAAATTTACGCCGAGATGATTGGTGCAGGTATGTCGTCCGATGCCTATCACATTACGGCTCCGCATCCAGATGGAATCGGTGCTTTTAACGTAATGAAAAACGTCGTAGAAGATGCAGGGATAAAGGCCGAAGAAATTGACTACATCAATACGCACGGTACTTCTACGCCCATTGGCGATCCTCAGGAGATCAAGGCAATCGAACGATTCTTTGGTGATCATGCGTACAAAATGAATATTAGCTCGACCAAATCAATGACGGGCCACCTCCTAGGTGGTGCGGGGGCGATTGAGGCTGCGGCCTGTATCATGGCTATTCAGGATCAGATTGTGCCTCCTACGATCAATCATTTTACGGATGATCCACACATTAATCCAGGCTTGAATTTAACGTTCAATAAGGCTCAGAAACGTACGATTAACGTAGTTTTGAGTAACACCTTTGGATTTGGTGGCCATAATGCATCTGTCATTTTTAAGAAGTTCGAAGAATAATTATCATAAATCTATTCATCTTGGCAAAGCGAATATTACTACCGATCATGTCGCTTTTTAAGTCGGAGAATAGTGCTGAGGAAAAGAACTTCAAGAAATCAATAGAACTGATTATTGGAGAAAGGCCGTCCAACCTTAGTGTTTATCAGCTGGCTTTTCGACACACCTCCGCTTCACGCGAAACGGCGATTGAGGGCTTCCGTGAGTCAAATGAACGGTTAGAGTACTTGGGTGATGCTGTCTTGGGGATGGTGGTTGCTGAGTTTCTATTCACCAAGTATCCCTACAAAGACGAAGGTTTTCTGACTGAAATCCGCTCCCGCATTGTAAACCGGGAGACACTCAACCAAATTTCTCGCAAATTAGGTCTGGATCGCCTGATCGAATACGATGGCAACCGGCGTGGTATGTCGCCAAGATCTTCCATGTATGGCGACGCCTTGGAAGCTTTCGTGGGTGCTATTTACCTCGATAAGGACTTTCGCTTTACCCGAAAGTTTATTCTCAAAAAACTTCTCGCTCACTATGATCTGGAAGATATTATCCAAAATAATATCAACTTCAAGAGTATTATTATTGAATGGGCGCAACGCGAAGGGAAAGATATTCGATTTGAAATTCTGGAAGAAAAGGGAAATCGTCATCACCGTGAATTTATTTCTCAACTACTCGTTGAGGAGATCCCTTTTACCACCGGAAATGGCTTCACTAAGAAAAAGGCTGAGCAGGCTGCGGCCGAGAAAGCCTGTGAACAACTCGAATTAAAGTAAGTACTTCTTCAATACTCTCCTGTCTTTTTTCTGCGTAGGGTAGCTACGTTTTCGTGCATTTTTAACGCTAGCTGGGATTAATTGACCTACTCTGCGTAGTGCCTCTTTGCTATACCTTTCGCAGGTTTTTTAAAAAAAGACTTTATGTCACATTTATTAGTTATTAACCACAGAATAGTGCCATTATGGCGCATTATGATACGGGAAAATGAAATGGTACAGAAGTTGAAAATAGGGTTAGTGTAATCCAAAAAATAAATAAAAACACTAACACAACATATTTTCAACGATGAACGCAATTGTTAAAAATTCGTATCAATACCCAGGTTTATTTAATAACTTCTTTGGCAAAGATCTGATGGATGATCTTTTCGTACCTACCTTCAAAGGAACCGCACCCGCAGTAAATGTGGTCGAAAATGAAAACGGTTTCAGGGTAGAAGTGGCTGCTCCCGGTTTTCAAAAAGCAGATTTTAAGCTTAATTTAGAGGGTAATCGATTGACGATCTCCTCAGAAAAGGAGCAGAAAGAAGATGAAAAGTCCGAGAAGTACACCCGTCGTGAGTTTGCTTACGTATCATTCCAGCGCACGTTCACGCTACCTACTAGTGTAGATGCTGAAAAGATTGGTGCTACCTATCAGGATGGGATTCTGGTGGTGGAGCTACCAAGAAAGGAAGAGGCGAAAGTGAAGCCGAATCGTAGCATTGATATAGCCTAAGTAAGAAAAAAGTGTGGGGGTAAGGCGATTTCTCTGAACAGAGATCGCCTCATTCTTGTTTATGCATTGAGAAGCTAACCCACTCATCATCATTAGGTATGATTCTTTTCTAAGTGAAGGTATCTTTGTTAAAAATTGTTAAATACCAAGAATAAAGGAATGAAGTTCATTCATTCGTACGTTTCAACCTTACAGAACTTAAACCCAACAATAATTATGAATACGAATTGGAAAGCATTAGTGTTAGTTGGACTCATATCGAGTGCAACTACCATTGCCGGCTTCAAATTGATAGATTCAGGCAGCGATCGTGACGTTATTTTGAAAGAAACACCGGCCGAAACGATGAGTCGCTTTACCTCAGCTGGCGCTCCGGCAGGTCCGGTAGGAATGCCCGGTGATTTTACTTATGCTGCCGAGGTTACGACGCCTGTGGTTGTCCATATCAAGTCGAGTATGATTCGACAATCGGGTGGTTCTAACGCGCAGATGCCCGACTTCTTACGTGATTTTTTTGGCGAAGAAAGACAAAGAGGCCCCCAACGAGCCGAAGCGACTGGTTCCGGAGTGATCATTAGCAGTGACGGGTATATCGTTACTAACAATCACGTGGTGGAAGGTTCGGATGAATTAGAGGTTACTCTATACAATAAGAGTAAAGTGAAGGCCAAGGTTGTTGGTACTGACCCTTCGACGGATATCGCTGTAATCAAAGTAGATCAGAAAGATTTACCCGCTATTACTTTCGCCAATTCTGATGCCGTAAAGGTTGGAGAGTGGGTTGTTGCGGTAGGAAATCCCTTTAATTTAGAATCGACGGTAACAGCTGGTATTATCAGCGCCAAAGGACGAGGGTTAGGTATTATTAGCCAGGAATACGCCCGGAAGTATGGTAATGGAGATTTTGAAGGAGATTCTCCCCTCGAATCATTCATTCAGACAGACGCAGTGGTCAACCCTGGCAATAGTGGTGGAGCGCTGGTAAATCTGAAAGGTGAATTAATTGGTATTAATACGGCCATTGCCAGCCCGACGGGTAGCTTTGCGGGATACGCTTTTGCGGTACCCTCCGGCATAGTAAAAAAAGTATCCGGTGATATTATCAAGTTTGGTAATGTACAACGCGGGTACATTGGTATTGCCCTTGATGATTTGGACAGCCGGAAAGCCGAAGAGTATGGCGTGAAGGTAAACGAAGGAGTGTACGTACGTGACTTTACCAAGAATAGTGCCGGTGAAGCGGGTGGTATCAAGAAAGCAGACGTCATTGTGAAGGTAGACAGTCGCCAGATCAACTCAATCCCAGAATTGCAGCAGTCTATTGGCTTGCACCGCCCTGGCGATAAGGTAACCATAACCGTGAATCGCGATGGTAAGGAAAAAGACTTGAACATTATCTTACGTAATCGTGAAGGTGGTTCAGATGCCATCAAGAAAGACGAAGCCGCGGTTGTTAAGAGCACACTGGGAGCAAAGTTTGATAACCTCACAACCCAGGAAAAGCAGCGCTTAGCGCGTTACAAGATTGAAGGAGGAGTTAAAGTTCTTTCGGTTGAGGGTGGTAAACTATCTCGTACCGGAGTAGAAGAAGGCTTCATTATTACGAAAGTCAATGGTAAGGCCGTACGCTCAGTGAAAGAGTTGCAAGAAATATTGGCCGGTAAAGCCGATTCAATGGTGCAGTTTGAAGGTCTTTATCCTGATGCTCCCTATGATGTATATACTTTTGGGTTTAGATTATAACGAGCTTTTCAAGCTACAAAAGTAAAGCCCCGAACGGATTTTTCGTTCGGGGCTTTACTTTTGTAGAATATTAAATCCTATTCGAAATAGTTCATAACGCGGTGGCCGCTGTTTTCTAAAAGACGGTCTTTTTTGAAAAGTTCAAGGTCCGCCGTCACCATATCGACCACTAATCCTTTCAGATCATACTTTGGCACCCAACCAAGCTTAGTTTTAGACTTTGTAGGATCTCCGATCAGAAGCTCAACCTCCGTTGGACGGAAATAACGCTCATCGACGGCTACTACTTCTTTGCCAATGGGGAGTTGGTACTCGGGATTATTACACTTGGAGATGGTTGCTTTCTCACTAGCTCCCTCTCCGGTAAATTCGAGCTCCACGCCTACTTCGGCAAAGGCCATACGAACAAAATCACGGATACGAGTTGTGTGACCAGTCGCGATCACGTAATCTTCGGCTACTTCTTGCTGTAAAATCAGCCACATGGCTTCTACATAATCTTTGGCATGTCCCCAGTCACGCTGGGCGTCGAGATTACCTAAATATACTTTATCCTGTAAACCAAGCGCAATACGTGCCACCGCCCGGGTAATTTTACGGGTTACGAAGGTTTCACCACGCAACGGAGATTCATGATTGAAAAGAATTCCGTTTACGGCAAACATACCATACGCCTCACGGTAGTTTACTGTGATCCAGTACGCGTACATCTTCGCAACTGCATAGGGTGAGCGAGGATAAAAAGGAGTTGTTTCGGATTGAGGAACTTCTTGCACCAATCCGTAAAGCTCAGACGTTGAGGCCTGATAGATTTTAGTTTTCTTGGTCAAGCCTAACAAGCGCACTGCTTCCAGAATACGGAGCGTACCAATACCATCGACATTAGCCGTATATTCAGGCTCTTCAAAACTTACCTGAACGTGCGACATTGCTCCCAGGTTATAAATTTCGTCGGGTTGTACATCTTGAATGATTCGTATGATATTGGTAGAATCACTTAAATCGCCATAGTGCAAATGAAACCGGATATTTTTCTCGTGGGGATCCTCGTAGATATGGTCGATCCGTTGAGTATTGAACAATGAGGAACGGCGTTTGATACCGTGTACTTCGTAGCCTTTACTCAGAAGTAGTTCGGATAGATAAGCGCCGTCCTGACCAGTTACGCCCGTTATTAGTGCTTTTTTCATAGTGATAATAAGTGCACTTGCACTGTTTGTTGGATAGTCTAATAACAAAAATAGGGAATAGGCCTCAAATAAGGATAAAATATTTAGTAAACGTAGCTGAGCTAGTATTTAGGATTACCCAGAGAAGCTCTGATTTCTAAGCCGCGTTTAATCTCAACTCTATCGGGAAGAACAACGGCCGCCGGGTACTGTTGGCGTACATTAGTGAGGAATTCTTCTGCGTCAGAGCGGTACATGAAGTCACCTACCTTAACCCGATAGGTGGGTTGCGAGTAGCTGATATAGGGCATAATTTCGGGGAATAGCTGATACACAAAAGACTTAGCGGCATCGGCCTCCTGACGGATATTGCCCACGTAAAGCTGAACCCGAAACCCATTGATGTAACGAATGAACTTATTGCGCTGGGCAATGGTATCCAAAATAGCTTCAAGCCGTTTGGTAATATACAACGGCTCATCTGCCTTGGTGGGCCGGTAGCGGGTAGGTACCGACTTTTTCGGAATTTTGTTCTTTTCGATCACTGGTTCTACGTAGGTATACCGTAGCCTGACGGTCCTTAAATTTTCAGAATAGCTGCCAGAACCCGATAGATTTTTTTTGGCACAACCCGTGGTGGTCAGGATACCCGCTATCAGGAGAAAGTAAAGGATTGTTTTTTGGAGGATCATGAATCAAAGTAGTTCAGGATTGACATACAAACATAACCAAAAACGAATTAACATCCTTACTTCGTGCATTTAGTGTGGTTTATCTACCTTTGCAACTTCACCAGTTTACGACTATGCTCATCCAGGAAAACGTTTCGCTACTACCCTATAACACATTCGGGTTTGATGTAAAGGCTCGCTATTTCGCGTCGATTACCACTGCCGCTCAATTACAGGACTTACTTCTGGATCCCCGCTGGGCATCGGCTCCTAAATGGGTGCTGGGGGGGGGAAGTAACGTATTACTAACTAAGGATATTAATGCCCTTGTTCTGCGGATTGAGATAGATGGTATAAAGGTAGTAAGTGAAGAGGATAATGAACTCAGCATTAAGGTCGGCGCTGGTGAAAAGTGGCACGAGTTTGTGTTGTATTGTGTAGAGAATAGCTATGCCGGAGTAGAAAACCTATCGCTCATACCAGGAACGGTAGGAGCGGCTCCCATGCAAAACATTGGTGCCTATGGTGTTGAAATAAAAGATATTTTTCAGGAGTTAGAAGCCGTAGATGCACAATCAGGTACTACACGAAGGTTTAATGCATCAGAGTGCGGATTTGGCTACCGGGAGAGTGTCTTCAAGAGAGCCCTTAAGGATCAGTACATTATAACCTCCGTTACATTCCGTCTCCAGAAAACTCCGGACTTCCATGTTTCCTATGGGGATATTCAAAAGACTTTGGAAGAAATGAAGGTTGAAAAGCTATCGATTAAGGCAGTGAGTGATGCCGTGATTCAGATTCGTCAAAATAAGCTACCAGACCCTGCTCAGATTGGAAACGCCGGTAGTTTCTTTAAGAATCCTGAAATATCTAAGCAACAGTTTGATGCTCTGAAAGAGAAGTACCCAGCCCTGCCGGGTTACGTTATGAATGCCGATACAATGAAAGTGCCAGCCGGCTGGCTCATAGAACAGGCTGGTTGGAAAGGATACCGAGAAGGCGCCGTGGGGGTACATGCCCGGCAGGCGCTGGTATTGGTACACTATGGCGGTGGTACGGGAGATGAAATAAAGGTTCTGTCGCAGAAAGTGCAAGCTTCAGTGGAGGCTGCGTACGGAATACGCCTAACGGCAGAGGTTAACTTTGCCTGATCTGTCTCTTCGTGTGGATATAAATCAAAAAGCTACCTGTGCAGGTAGCTTTTTGATTTATTAATTATATAGTCAAGTCTTCATTCAAAGCACAACGAAGCGGCACCAAGTAGCCCGGCATCATTGGCAAGCGTAGCTCGTTTGACCGAAATACTTTTCAGGTAATAGGGTGTCAACCAATATTCGAGTTGACGATTAACCGCCGGCATGATGTAATCGAAAGAAGCTGACAAGCCACCACCGATCAGAATTGTGGTGATATCCAGTATCCTGATCATAGCGACCAATCCATCGCCAAACATGGTTCCCATCTCATCAAATACCTGATTGGCCAGTTCGTCACCTTTTGCGGCGGCGGCCACCAACCCGGTGGTAGAAATAGTACCGTCATTAGGAAGAAGTGTCGTACCCTTGTATTCAGCCCTCATTTCGGTGGCCATCAGAAGCAGCTCTACCTTCCCAATGTTACGCTCTAATACCCGACCGTACTTGGAAGGGACGTGCCCGGGTTCCATGGCGTTACCACCACCTCCTTTGAACACTTTCTTATCAATAATGGCAGCTCCACCGACTCCCGTTCCGAGCGTAACAAAAATATAATCTTCGGGAAGCTTTTCCTCGCCAAAGTAATATTCTCCCAGCGCCGCGGCATTTGCATCGTTTTCCAGGAAAAAAGTCTGCTCAGGAAAGCGGGTACTTAGATTAGGTATGATGGGAGTACCGTCTATTTCGGGAATTGCGGTGATCTCAATGAGAGTACTACGATCACGTGAGATCAGACCAGGAACGCCAATACCAACGCGTTTGACTTCAGGCTCTTCTAGGAGTTGGAGTGCGATGGCGTCTCCTAAGCGTTCTACAAAGTGACCTGAATTACGCCAACTAGCAGTATCGTGACTATAAAAATTTGAGATTCTTCCATCAGTAGCGTCCACGATTCCCATTTTAACGTTGGTACCGCCTACGTCTATGCCGAGGTACTGTTCCATGAAATTAATGAAAGGTGAAGTAAGGACTACATTTAAAAACAGAAAGTTAATCAAATATACTTTAATCTTTATAATATTAAAGTATGTCGCCCAACTGTGGCCGCATGAGCAGCTCTTCAATTACCGCAGATGGCGACAGATGATAAGCCGACCAAATACTTTCTGCTACATCCTGAGCTTGCATAAAACGTTCCTTGGGGAGGTCGGTTTCTGACCAACTGTCGGTAAGGGTAGCTCCGGGCAGCACGGCGGTTACCTTAATACCATGTGGTTTGAGCTCTTCCCGGAATACCTTAGTCATGCCATAGAGGGCAAACTTGGAGACACAGTAAGAGCCACCGTTAGGGTAAGCCATAATGCTAGCCGTGGAGCATATCATAAAAATATGTCCTTTCTTTTGATCCAGCATGGCAGGTAGTAGTCCTCTCGTCAGGTGATAGGCGCTGTAAACATTCGTTTCGATGGAACGTTCAAGCACACCTTCGGGTTCTTTGTGAAGTTGGCCGGGGATGAATATCCCCGTATTGTTGATCAGTACCGATACCGCACGATCGAGAGAGTTGATGAAGCCGACAAATGATTCAACTTCGGTGCGCACCGAGAGGTCGGCTTGCTGGATGTATAGGGTAGAGTCGGGGTGTAGGCTTTGGGTGGATTCTTGGAGGTCTTCTAAGTCCTGAATTTGACGAGAGCAGGTAGCCACATCAAATCCTCCCGCTAAAAAACGTTCTACTAAGGCACGTCCGATTCCTTTTGTTCCTCCTGTTACTACTACTAATGGATTCATTGTTTTACTTTGGATCAATTTTTTCTAATTTTCCCGAAATTATCGAAATACAGATCAGATACCATGTCTATCATCGGAAAATACTTCATTTTTTTAGGAACACTCTTCACTCGCAGGGAAAAAATAAAGGTCTATTGGCGGCGTTTTATGGAAGAATGCGTGGGGATAGGAGTTAATTCCGTTTTAATTGTTGCCATCGTTTCTTCGTTTATCGGAGCTGTTTCTTGTATTCAAACCGCCTATAACCTGGTCAGTCCATTGATTCCGGCGTCTACGGTTGCTTTGGTCGTCCGTGACATGGAGATACTGGAACTTGCTCCTACGATCACTTGCATTGTACTAGCCGGAAAGGTAGGGTCTAATATTGCGGGCGAGCTAGGTACTATGCGGATTACGGAGCAGGTGGATGCTCTGGAGGTGATGGGGATCAATTCCGCCTCCTACTTGGTACTACCCAAAGTACTGGCTGCGATGTTTACCTTCCCGATGTTGGTGATTATGTCCGCCTTTTTGGGAATATTGGGTGGCTACATGGCAGGAACACTTACCGGAGTAATTTCGCCACGTGACTATATCTACGGAATCCGTGATTCGTTTGTGCCGTACAATATCTTCTTTATGTGTGTCAAGCCCTTCGTGTTTGGTTTTCTCATCTCGACCATCTCATCTTACCAGGGGTACTTTACTAAAGGAGGGGCTTTGGAAGTAGGGCAGTCAAGCACACAGGCTGTTACCAATAGCTGTATTGCCATACTGGTGGCAGATTATTTATTAGCTCAATTGTTTTTGTAGGACTTGATCGAAAATCATGATTGAAATAAAAGATATTGCCAAGGCATTTGGAGATAAAGAGGTATTGAAGGGAATCAGCTGTACGCTCCGCCAGGGCGAAATGAACCTTATTATTGGAGGCAGTGGTACAGGGAAGAGTGTACTTCTAAAATGTATCATTGGGCTCATCAAGCCTGATGCCGGAAGTGTCTTGTACGATGGTCGTGATTTCTATCGCAGTGATCAGGAGGAGCAACAGGCCATCCGGCGCGAAATGGGCGTACTTTTTCAGGGAGGGGCTTTGTTTGATTCTCAAACGGTGCACCAGAATATTCAGTTTCCGTTGGATATGCTTACCACTTTACCGGAGAACGAGAAGCGGGAAAGGGTAGAATTCTGTTTGCAGAGGGTGGGGTTAGAAGGTACCGGTAAGAGTATGCCCTCCGAAATAAGCGGAGGGATGAAAAAGCGGGTTGGGATTGCCCGGGCCATCGTGATGAACCCCAAGTACTTATTTTGTGATGAGCCAAACTCTGGCCTCGACCCGCTTACGGCGGTAAAAATTGACGAGCTCATCAAGGAAATAACTGACGAATATAAAATCACCACGGTGGTTATTACCCACGATATGAACTCGGTAATGGAGGTAGGAGACAGTGTGATATTTCTATCCAAAGGTTACAAAGTATGGGAAGGAGATAATAAGTCGATCCTGAAATCTGACGTTGCCGAACTAAATGAATTTGTCTTCTCCAATAAGTTATTACGCGATCTTCGTGGCTAGTATTTAGGGCTTTTTTTGTACTACTTTACTAAAGCGGGGCGGTAAGGTATTCCGTTCCACCAACAGCATGATGGCGGTAAAGGTAAAAAAAAGTAACATATTGACCCCAAAGCTGACCCAAAGGTTAGCTTTGGGAAGTAGGGTAGCGGCATAGACCAACAAGCCCCCTGACGTTACGTAGCCCAACGCCGAACGTACCCGGTAGGGTACGGGATAAAACCTTTGCCCAAAGTAGTAGCATAAACCAGCCATCAGAAAAGCCGATCCGGCAAAAGCATAGGCGCAGCCCAAATAACCAAGCCGTGGTACCAGCAGAATATTAAGTAATGCCGTAGTGGAGGCACCTGTAATGGTCAGGTACGTACCGTACTGGGTTTTATCGGTCAGCTTGAACCATGCCGCCAGATTGTAATATATCCCCAAAAACAGGAAGCCTACCAGTAACCATGGTACGACTACGAGCCCCTCGTGATAAATTTTCTTACGCAGAAACAGAGCCGCCAGTACATCCAGATTTAGCAATATACCAACCCCCATCAGCACGCACACAATCACAAACCACTTCATTACATCGGCAAATACGTTCGGCGCGTTTTTATCTTCTGCCTTGGAGAAAAAGAAAGGCTCTGCGGCGTATTTAAATGCCTGAATAGCCAAGTTCATAAAAATGGATAATTTGAAGGCCTGACCATAAATACCAATGGCATCCTTTGTGGTGCGGCCGGGATAAAATCCATCTGGTAGTAAGTATTGCAGAAACATCCGGTCGAATAGTAGGTTGGTAACCCCGGCAATGTTCATGATCATGATCGGTAAGGCATACACCCACACAGGGCGAAATATGCTCAAATTCCATATAAACTTAAAGTCTATGAGCTCTTTGCGCAAAAACCATAGGAACGATAGGTTGGCCAAAAGGTTGGCCATGATAATATAAGCTGGGGCCATGGCGGGATCATAAAATAAATCGACGATGGGTTTTAGAGAGGCCAAGTATTTCTCAGCGTATATATCCCGGCATACCAGCAAAAATAACAAGTTGAAACCGATATTAAGTAGGATATTGATCACCCTGATTTTTACGAACTTCTTTGCTTTCTTTTCCAACCGTAATCGGGCAAAAGGAATAGCGACAACACTGTCTGTGGCCATAATAATGACCATCCAGCGAACCAACGTAACCTCCTCAGGGTATTGAATAAACTGGGCAATGGATTCGGCGAAAAGATAAATACTACCAGATAATAGCACACTAACCACAATGACCGCACTAAGTATGAGGTTATAGTAGGCAGTTCTGTCTTCTTCTTTTTTGGCAAACCGAAAGTAGGCAGTCTCCATACCAAAGGTATAAATCACAAAGGAGAGGCCAGCGTAGGTGTATAGCTGTACCTGAACGGCGAGCTGAGCCGGCAGGAAAAGTTGGGTATGTAACATCACCAGCAGGTAGTTGAGCAAACGCCCCAGCATGGTACTTACTCCATACGTGGCGGTCTCTCCGGCTAGCTTTTTAAGAACACTCATTTGTATTTATTTGAATTGTATGACGCCACCAATGGACAACTTGGTAGTATAGTAAGTTGATGAACTACACGAACTCACTACGCCAAAATTAGAGGACAAGGGCTTGTAAACAAAATAGGAGAAAAATCAGGGCGTAGCTTAGTAGAACTTTCAATTGTATATAGGCTAGCTTTCCCGGAAAATGGTCTGTATCATTTCCCGAACCTGAGACTTTAATCGTGCATTAAGCCTTACCAGAAGGACCAGAATAAAGAGATTGACCAGTACCGAAGCCAGTACACTGATTATCAGGGGAGCAATACCCGTAAGGTCATGGAGGAACAAGGGTAGTAGCCATTCTTTGATGCCGAACGTAATACCGCTATTAGAAAACTAAATATAGAAAAAAGCACCTACTATGGACCCCATAAGTGGTTGCAAGTACTCTTTTTGATTTTTGAAAAGAACGAAAATGGGAGTACTCAAAAAGAGTAGTCGCGTCAGGGCCACGGTGAGTAGTAAACCTGGAAACCCCATCCCCCGGATCGCCGGGTAGGCCACTCCTGCCGAAGCTAAGTAGTCGGACGTAAATATAGATATAATTTTTTCCTTGCATCCATGCAAGGAAAGAAACGATACATCAGCCTGAGTGACGATCAGCGTGCGGCACTCGTACTGGGCCATAAAACGGGCAATAAGGCCACCTTCCGCCT
>JBDNFP010000233.1:0-2255 GCA_041689775.1 Spirosomataceae bacterium | reverse complement strand
GTTCGAGAGGAAGGTCAAGAAGACATATAGGTGGTTATTGGAGATCATTCGTAGGCCCCTCGGTGTCAAGATGTTCGTACTGTTGCCCAAGCGCTGGATCGTAGAGCGAACGTTCGCCTGGCTGACCAACTAGCGGCGGCTCAGTGTCGATTATGAGCGGTCGGTAAAAGTCTCCGAGGCCATGATTCAACTAGCTATGATCCGCAGAATGATTCGCCGATTATAAAATTTTATATTGTCAAATAGCTAATTCGCCAAATAGTCATTGATATATTAGCTAAAATCAAGAAGGATTGTGAACTCTCCACGGTATGCTCGTAGTCCATGACCGTCCTTCTGAAAAAATTGAGTCATGCAAACGTCCTTTCCACGACCTATCTCTTGGGCTGCACAGCGAAGCCCTTGGTGCCTTGCTCTCGGTCGGGCACCTCGAAAGCGAGTTGCTGCTGCTCAACGGCCCGGCAGAAGGTGCCTCGGTAGGACTTGTCGACCCTAATTTTGCCAAGCCGGGGCAGCAGCGGGCGCAGCCCATCCAACAGACCCACCCCAGCGGGGCTATCGTGCATATTGGCTGCGTGAACTCGGGTTTTCCATATCCTGCCCCTGGTGTCGACCAAGATCTGCCTCTTGCGTCGGCACGGGCCGCCCCGCATTACCTTTTTGTTGCCGTCAATACCGCGATGCTCGAAAATCATCGGGGCGAGTTTAACGCTCTGGGAGTCAGCGATGCACAGGCTGGGCGTACACTCCCGGTCGACGTCAAGACGCTCCAGCACGTTCAATGTCACGTTGAGGCGCACCGTTGTGCGTCCATTTGTCAAAATAATACTACACCGCCGTTCAGTCGGGAAACGGGCTGTCGAGGTTACGCCACTGCGCGCCGGTCCGCGTCAGCCACAGGATGGCATCGAAGACATCTCGAAGATCAAGTTCTTTTTTTCTTTGCCAGTCCAAAAAAAGTTTTATAATTTCTCATTGGCCATCGGTGAGCCGCTCAAATTGAGTTTGCATATCTTGTTGGTTTGCTTTCTTACAAGATACACCGATGGCTCTTTTCTCCAAATTCAAATCTCCCAATAACCTCTTAGTACTTACATCAGAATATTATCAATCGGCTCCAGATAGTTTGGAACGTTATCTTCATCAAGCATATCACGTAAGTCTACTTCTATAAATCGGCAAATGGTCGTCATTGGAACATCGTTAACAGCATTCTCGAACGGATTTTCACTGGTATCTCCTACCACCTCCATGGTGTTGAAAATCCAAGCGATCAGTACAAAGCTAGGCACCGTGAGCCAAATGAAATCTTGACCTAACTTGGAGAATTCATTTAGTAAGCCAAACGGGAGGAGAAAGATGAAGATCCAAACAAATACCTTACTGTAGTACGCATATTGCCTGGGAAAAGGAAAACTCTTGATGCCCTCACACGATCCTTGGTGGGTGTAAAGGTCGTAAATAACGACCATAATACTTCTCAAAACCATCTCACTAATTACTCCCTGTGAGGCAAGCTCAGCTATACGCCTCGACTGAGTATTGAGAATCTGTGATGCGATATTTTTTTTGGTGAGATAGCCCTTGATCTCTTCCTCTGGAATAAATTCTGATAACATACTTTGTACCTTATCAAGGTATGATGCGTCACCAATCTCCGGCTTTATTATCATTTGGGCTACTGAATCGTTGTCTCCCCATATACTTCTTCTCCGAAGCTGCATTCGAATGGTATTTATGTAACCTAAATGTCTATATAACAGTTCTTTATGTATATCTCCAGCTTCCTTAGATGATAAGTCGTTGTTTGGCCGTATATAATTGGTTACGAAAGTCCCCCAGGCTCGGCTCCCGTGCACAATTCCTCCCCAGATACGCCGAGCGTCCCAGAGTCGAGAGTAAGAGGAGTTACTTTTAAAACCAACGTAGAATGCCACGGCAGTACCAATTAGGCTGATAGGGATGAAGGAAATGCCTAATGGGATTTTCAGAAAGAAATTTAGAAAACAAATGCTTGCCGAATAGAGGGTAAACAGAAGAAGTGTTTTCTGTGAAAATTTAAAAATGATTTTGGACCCGATGTTACGACCGATATACATAGCTCTGACAAGTAGGTTAATATCTTACCAACATACTTATAGTATGCCATACTTAAAATTGGAAAGTAACTAAACCTTCCAATAATAGCATTGGAACCGACAAAATGCAGGTTCAGAACATTTTAAAGCATTTCTTAAAAACCGAAGCACATTCCC
>JBDNFP010000232.1:0-11521 GCA_041689775.1 Spirosomataceae bacterium | reverse complement strand
CTGAAGCTCTCAGGGCAACGATGGACCATCCCAAACGCCCAGAACGTACTCAACCTGAGGGCTTGTAATCTCAGCGGCCAATGGGACAACGTGGTCAACAAGATTAGAACGGCTGCTTGACAAAACTGAAATACACCCACTAATTCTGCGTTAGAACTTATCTATAAAAAAACACCACTCGATGGAGTGATGTTCTATTTAAGAAAATCAAAAAGGAAGTCAAACTACGATAAAAGCTCGGCGTCCAGGGTTAGCTCGGTATTCAAGAGCTTAGAGATCGGACACTCTTTCTTTGCACCTTCGGCAATCTTGGCGAATTCATCCGCGCCAATGTTAGGGATACTAGCTTTTAGTACAAGATGTGATTTTACCACTTCACCTTTGGCCGGATCTAAGGAAACGGTGCCCGATACGGTAATCTCATCAGCTGTGTAACCGGCAGCGTTCAAATCAAAGCTTAGCTTCATGGCAAAACAACCCGCGTGGGCAGCGGCTATTAGCTCTTCGGGGTTGGTACCTACCCCATCAGCAAAACGAGTATTAAATGAGTATTGAATATCAGAAAGTACGGTACTCTGAGTACTTAAAACACCAGTACCTTCTTTACCGGTACCTTTCCAAACGGCGGTTGCTTTTCTATTGATCATAACGAAAAAGGATAGTTAAATGAAAACATTTATTTCATGTAGAGAACCCGATAGTACTAGAATCTGTTCATTTTACCAATTATTTAATACCGTCAAGAAGAGAATAGTACTCTGCATTAAAACGAATAAAAATTATGGTACATAAATTAAACTTAACCGGACAGTAGGGGTCTAACTTGCAATAAATTGTCAAAACCATAGTTTTGATTAAAGCATAAACTGCAAACTCTAGCCATGAGGTCATTATCTACCATCCATTTACTCTTTAAACACAAAAATAAGCTATGAAAAAAATCATTTTATTTGCCTTATTAATCGGGTCAGCGTTCTTACTCAGTTGCCAGGGACCAGCCGGCCCCGAAGGTCTCGAAGGGTTACCGGGAGTTCAAGGAGCGCAAGGCCCACAAGGTACCCCCGGCGTCAATATTCTTGGTTCTGTGTTTGATATTGAAGGTACCTTCAACACCGGGAATGACTACCGGATCTATTTTGAATTTCCCAAAGACAAGGTAGAGGTATTTGAGTCCGATGCTGTTTTGGTCTATCGCCAATGGGAAACGGTAGCCGCCGGTAACGAAACAATCCCGGTGTGGCGAATGCTCCCACAGACCCAATTTCTGCCGCAGGGTGCGCTACAATACAATTTCGACCATACATTTCTGGACGTCAGCGTATTTATCGATACTCAGTTTGACCGGACTACTTTGGAGCCTAAGTGGACACAAAAACAGATATTTCGGGTGGTAATTTTACCTGCTAACTTTGCAAAAGCGGCCAAAGTGAGTAAAAATATTAACTTTTCCGACTACAACGAGGTAAAAGAACTTCTGCAATTGGGAGCCCGTACCATAGAAAAGTACAAGATAAAGTAGGCTGATTCAATAGGGGAATGACGAATAAACGGGAGTCTGATCGTGTCGGGCTCCCGTTCTTGTTTTGAATCTATGACCAAGTACAGCTTAGTTGATAAAGACCTCATCCATAAAAACCCAGGCGGGCTCCCCTTTGCCCTGATGCCAGGCGGGTAATTTGGCCAACGGAACCGCTACAACTTTCACATATTTTAATTGCTGAGGAGGAAAACTGCATTCAAACATTAACCCGTCGTTTCGGCGATTATCGGGCGTCGGCATAGTAGGCTTTAAGGTACTTAGTAGCTTCATATTATTTATTTCTGTACCTCCCCAAACCTCTACGCGTACAGGAGGAAAGATGTAACCTCCCACGTTTTGAAGCATACTCAATGTGATTTTCTTAGAGTTAACCGGCTTCGGCAAAGACAGTACGGCCGTAAGAGGTACTATTTTGTATGCCAACCACTTACCATTTTTGAAATCGCCATCACTTTTCACTCCGTCAATCAAAACCTTACCGTTATTCCCCGAGTATTCGTCTGCGGGACTAGTAAGAAGCTGAATACTATCGGCCCGGTAGGCCATGCGGTAAAAAGCACGCTTGGCTATATCACTACCGTACCAGCCCGGTTTGAAAGCCCGGGCTTTCACCTGCACGTTATCATTGACAACGATTCCGTTTTTATAGATGGGTGAATTTACACTGTCAGGATCCGTACCATCAATCGTGTAACGGATGACGGCGCCCTTGATTTGGTGTTTCAAAAGTATCGTTCCTTTTCCGGTCAGGACGGCCTCTTTGTTTACGACTTGGGGAGGGTTCAGTTTCAACACCACCGTGTCAGAACGAAACCCAGACTCAATAGCTATCTTACCCATTTCCTTACGCAATTGAACAAATCCTTCGTTAGGGATACCCGTATTAGCCAGATAGATAGTCCGCAGAGAAGTAGTATTTTTCAATGTCTGAATATCGGCGAGTTTCACACTCGTCCCGGTCAACGACAAATCCCGTAGGTGCGGAAGTTTGGATAGTTCGGAAATTGTAGCGCCGGTAATATCGGTAAAATTCAAGAGTAGCTTACGGAGGTTCTTAAAACCAGCAATAGTGCTCAAATCTTTATCCTTAACGGGCATAGTGCTAGCATCTAGTTCAACAATCTGCTCTTTGATGTCAGACAATTCTTCCAGTTGCTTACCCGAAAAAACCGCTGCGTTGTAGAAATTAACCGATAAGCCAGGAGACTCCATGGAAAGAGGAGCAATAACCCGGTAGTCGGTTGTAAGTTTTTGAATGGTGGCGTCACTTACGGAGGGGAAATCATATTTTTCTTGCACCTCCCCACCTAATTTATTAGAAGCGAAGACAAATAGAGGGCCCTCAGCTGGAAAATCGAGTACTTTCGCGGTAAAACTCGAACCACCCCGAATCCAGCTTTCAAGCACTTGAATTTCATCTTCGGTTAATTGCACTTTACCACGAGGGGGCATGTGCTTTTTATCATCCATGGGCAAATGAGCTCGCCGAATCATCAGGCCGAGATCAGCTTGGGTGGTGTCCCAAGGCGTACCATTCTTACCCCCTTTAACCAGAAGTTCGGCAGTGATCATCATGAGTTCACCTTTGGCTTTTTTAGAATTATGGCAGCTCACGCATTTTTCTTCCAGAATTGGTTGCACCACGTGAGCAAAGACCAACGCTTAGTCCATCGGTACTTGAGGAGCGACCTCATCGGGTAATATTGGGGCTACCAAAAAATCATCACCGTGCGTAATATTGCCGCCCAAATGGCCCGCAGAAAGGAGGGTGACTACTATTGCGGCGGACATAAACTTAGTAGGTAACAAACCTGGCAACAGTTTATCTCGAAAACTATACAGGGCTAAACTAATAAAGGCTGTTGATACTCCGGTCCATTTGTGCCAAAAAATGGCATCTGTATCGTACCCAGCCTCCTGCGATAAAAGTAACCCCATTAACGAAGTAACAACCGCCGAAAAGGCCCCGAACAACAAAGCATCGTTGGCCCATTGGGGAGTTTCGTGCTTTCCTGAACGTGGGAAAACAACCACCCATAGGCCATAAATCACCAACAGCACAATGGGAAAGTGAAGGAAAAGAGGGTGCATCCTCCCTCCTACCTGTAACCAAGCCGGTATTTGAATAAAACCTTCAAACACCAGTAGAAACACCAGTAAGCAAGCCAGAAAAAAAGTAGTGTTATACAGGACTAATCGCAGACGAGGCATAGAACTAAGTAAAATCAAATGAAAGTAGATAATTGGAAAACTTCTACGTAACGATACCCGGAATAACCTTACCCGCTACGTCAGTCAGTCGGTATCGTCGACCCAGATGCTTGTAAGTGAGTTTTTCGTGATCAAGTCCCATCAGATGCAGCACCGATGCGTGGAAGTCATTCACGTGGACGGGATCACGGGCAATGTTATACCCAAACTCATCCGTTTCGCCGTACACTCCGGGCTTTACTCCGCCACCGGCCATCCAGATTGTGAAACAACGGGGATGGTGGTCACGGCCGTAGTTATCCACCGCGAGGTTTCCCTGACAATAGTTGGTCCGACCAAACTCCCCGCCCCAAATCACCAAGGTTTCATCCAATAAGCCTCTTTGTTTTAGGTCTGTTATAAGGGCCGCCGATGACTGATCGACATCCTGACACTGACTGCGTAACTCATTGGGCAGATTCCCGTGGGAGTCCCACCCCTGATGATACAGCTGCACAAATCGTACTCCCTTTTCGGATAGTTTCCGGGCCAAAAGTACATTGGCCGCGTACGTACCAGGGACCAGGCATTCGGGCCCGTAGAGCTTTATGGTACTTTCTGGCTCCTTGCTCATATCGGTAACTTCCGGCACGGCCGTCTGCATCCGGAAAGCCATTTCGTACTGTTGAATCTTGGCGTTGATTTCAGGATCACCAAACTCCTCGAACGTACTTTGGTTTAGCTGGGCCAATTTATCCAGCATCTTTCTACGTTCATCCCGATCCATTCCGTCGGGGTTATTGAGGTATAGCACCGGATCCTCCCCACTACTAAACTGCACTCCTTGGTGCACCGAATCAAGAAAACCGTTTGTCCAAAGTTTTGAATAAACCCCTTGCCCATTCCCTTTGCCACGAGAAAGTAATACACAAAAAGCAGGTAGGTTCTTATTCTCACTACCTAATCCGTAGCTCAGCCATGACCCCATGCTGGGCCGGTTACCTACCTGGGCACCAGTCTGAAAGAACGTAAGGGCGGGGTCGTGGTTAATGGCCTCGGTATGAATGGTTTTAATAAAACAAATATCGTTTGCCACGTCGGCAATGTGCGGTAGTAATTCGCTGATCCACGCCCCGGAATGGCCGTATTGTTTGAAATTAAACATCGATCCAGCCAATGGAAACGATGCCTGATTCGACGTCATACCCGTAAGCCGCTGCTCCCCACGAATCGAGGCCGGAAGATCCTGGCCCTGCATTTTATTGAGCATGGGCTTGTAATCAAACAGATCCAGCTGCGAAGGAGCGCCGTTTTGGAACAGGTAAATGATACGCTTAGCTTTGGGCGCAAAGTGGGCAAGTCCATCCAGCATTTCACTACCCTCATCGGCACCACTTCCCTTAAAAAGATCGGGCATCAACAAAGAGCCCAAGGCCGCACTGCCAAGACCAAGGCTTAGCTTGGACAAAAAGTGCCGTCGGTTCTGATTTAGTCCAAATTCAAAAATATTCTTTTCCATCTTGTGTTTACTATTTTTTATTGAGTGTGAGCAGGATCACTCACCCACTTTGAAAATATCTTTTGTATCAGGTTTTGGTGATAGCTTCTTCCATGTTGTAGATGGTACTAATCACTTGCATGAGGGCCGCCCACGAGGGTTTATCCGTAATTTTTGCCTGGGGGTATTCCCCAACGTTCAGTATTTTACCGGCATCCAATTTTTTCTGTTTGAACAGAGAAGCTTGCTCTTCAAAGTACCCTTTTAGAATAGCTAACTCCTGACTCGATGGAGTTCGGCAAACAATGCGCCTGAAAGCCTTCGTAATTTTTGCATCCGTCGGTGTTTTTTCCAGCATCAGGTTCTGTGCCAATACTCGCGAAGCTTCCAGTACCAAGGGGTCGTTCATCATGACTAATGCCTGCAAGGGGGTATTAGTCTTCGAACGAACTACCTCGCACTGATCACGGTTACTACCATCAAAAATAATCATGGAGGGAGGCGGTACCGTCAGTTTGATAAATGTATACATACCCCGGCGGTACAAGGCATCGCCTTTATCCTGAATATACTCCTTTAAGACTCCCCGCCCGGAAGTAGCCGCCTCCCACAGACCTTCTGGCTGGTAGGGTTTCACACTCGGGCCACCTATTTTGGGTACCAAAAGTCCACTACTCGAAAGTACCAGATCGCGTACGTACTCCGCTGGAACCCGGTACCGGGGGCCACGTGATAAATAAATATTATCGGGATCAACGGTTATCTTATCCTCACTCGTCCGGGCAGACTGCCGGTAGGTAGCGGAAGTAACAATCATCTTGACAAGTCGTTTGATATCCCAGTTATGCTCCATAAAATCAACGGCCAACCAATCCAGTAACTCAGGATGAGTAGGCAAATCGCCTTGCATCCCAAAGTCTCCCGTTGACTTTACGAGTCCGCGACCAAAAAACTGTTGCCAAAGTTGGTTTACAAAGACCCGGGCCGTTAATGGATTCTTTTTGTCGGTCGTCCAGCGAGCGAGTCCCAGCCGATTACGCTCATACTTCGTGGTATCAAAAGGTAATACTGCTTTCAGGGGCCGGGCTTTCACCTCCCGGGTGGGTACATCGTACACTCCCCGACTAAGGATGTAGGTCTTGCGCAGGGTGTCGCGATCCCCCATTACTGAAACGTACAGCGCGTTGGTATCCTTTCTGTTGATAAATTTCAAATAGCTTTGAGCCTCATCATTGGTGATTTTAAGAATCGGATTTTTTGCGGGTTTGGATTTCGACACGTCGCCCTCGTATCCTTTTTCTTCCAGGTTATTAAAAAAAGCAAACAGGCTATAGTAGTCTTCCTGTGAAATGGGATCGTATTTATGATCGTGGCATTGGGCGCATTCCGCGGTCATGGCCAACAGACCTTTGGAGTAGGTTTTAGTTTTGTCCAGCACATACTCTATCCTATATTCTTCCGGAATAACTCCTCCCTCTTCGGTATACTTGTGGTTCCGAAAAAAGCCCGTTGCCAAGATTTTCTCTTTATTCGTATCGGGAAGTAAATCACCCGCAATTTGCCAGATGATAAACTTATCGTACGGCATATTCTTATTGAAAGAATGAATCAACCAATCGCGCCAAGGCCATTGGGTTCTGATGTTGTCATCCTGGTAGCCATAAGAATCAGCGTAACGGGCCACATCCAACCAGTGAACAGCCATTTTTTCGCCGTAGGACGGCTTTTTTAACAGTTCATCCACCAGTATACCGTACGTCTGATCACCAGCACCAGTCTTAAACCGATCCATCATATCAAGGGTAGGTACCAGTCCGGTAATATCAAGGGCCGCTCGTTTTAAAAGATATTCATTATCGGCGGGCTTGTTAGGCGCAAGTCCATTTCCTTCCATTTTAGCCAGGACGAAACGGTCAATTTCGTTCTTGACCCAATCTTCCTGATCTACTTCGGGTAATTCTGCCTTTACCGGGGACACAAACGCCCAGTGCTTTTCGTATTTCGCACCTTGTTCGATCCACTTTTTGATAAGATTTTTGTCCCGATCGCTCAGCAGTCCCAGATGCGACTCGGGCGTTGGCATATGGTAGTCAGGATCAATCGAGATGATTCTTCGGTAAACCTCCGATTCTTCGGGTTTACCCGCCACGAAGGCAAAGGCACCCTTGGTTTCTGTAAGCGGGAGAAAGGCTTTGTCCGCAAGATCTAACCGTAAGTTAGCCTCGCGTTTCTTAGCATCAGGACCATGACAAGCAAAACACTTATCAGACAGGATGGGTCGGATATGGAAGTTATAGCTAACTATCTCTGGCACGTCTGTCTTCTTTAACAGGCCTTTTTTCTGAAAACAGGAGGCCACGATCAAGGTCATAATAACTAAAAAGGAGATACCAACGTAATATTTATTTTTCATAGGGGTTTAGTTCACGCTACTTTTTAAATGGGTAAAGTCTAAATAAACCCCAATTTACTAGATTTTCAACAGGAATGACAAGGTATTTAATAAAATATTTTAATATATATGCCCAAAGTATACATGCTCGGCTTTCAGTATTTCATTTTTCTACTACGAGAATGGCCGTTTATAGGATACTACCTGATTCAGCACATATTTCGGTATCAGTGGCCAGAAATATGTAGACTTCCCTTTTTTTGTATCTTTGGGCATCTAAAAACAAGATTTCTGTTACCAGCATGGAGTTCCAAAAAAGTCGCCGACTCGACAATCTAAAATATGACATTCGTGGACCTGTCTACGACAAAGCCCAAGAGCTTGAAGGCCAGGGATATAAAGTCATTAACCTAAATATAGGTAATCCTGCCCCGTTTGGTTTTGATGCACCCGACGAAATTGTGCACGATATCATCATGAATATACGCAATGCGCAAGGATATTCTGATTCCCGGGGGCTTTTTGCCGCCCGGAAGGCGGTGATGCACTACACTCAGACGCAGGGAATTCCCAACGTTGAAATAAACGACATCTTTATTGGTAACGGGGTTAGTGAGTTAATCTTGCTCTCCATGCAAGCCTTGCTCAATACCGGGGATGAGATACTGGTACCTTCACCTGATTACCCACTCTGGACTACCTCCGTAGCACTGAGCGGTGGCAAGCCGGTGCATTATATATGCGATGAAGCCTCTGACTGGAACCCTGATTTGGATGATTTAGAACGAAAAATAACCGCTAAAACCAAAGGTATCGTCCTCATTAACCCCAATAACCCAACCGGGGCGGTGTACGAAAAAGAGGTAGTAGAACGCATTGCGAAAATAGCCGAGGAGCACGGGTTGATTATCTTTTCGGACGAAATATACGACCGGGTTTTGTACGACGGGGCAGTTCATTACCCAATGGCCACCATGGTAGAGGAGACTCTATGCGTTACTTTTGGAGGATTATCCAAAAATTACCGGGCCGCCGGATTTCGCGGAGGTTGGATGATCCTGAGTGGGGCCAAGCATCAGGCAAAGTCTTACATCGAAGGAATTTTGCTGTTGGCAAGTATGCGTTTATGTGCCAACGTGCCTACCCAATATGCAATTCAAACTGCTCTGGGAGGCTACCAAAGTATTCAGGATCTTGTTCTTCCGAGTGGGCGCCTTCACAAGCAAATGAATTTGGTGTACGATAGGATCACTTCTATCCCTGGCCTTAGCTGTGTCAGGCCCAAAGGTGCAATGTACCTTTTCCCAAAAATCGATCTTAAAAAGTTCGATTTCGAAAACGACGGCCAATTTGTATTTGATTTATTGAGTGAACAGAAAATACTCGTAGTAGCCGGAACCGGCTTTAATTACATCAAGGATGATCACTTCCGGATTGTCTTTTTGCCAACTGCCGACGAACTGACCACCGCCATGGACCGTATCGAGCTCTTTCTGAATGCGCACCGAATCCCCAAGGCACGTACCGTTGAGGAAGTTTTGGAATAGGCTGGTAAAGATTTTTAACCAACGGGCAATCCCATAATAGTACTTAACAAATAAGACATAAGTAGCTGATAGCTTTTTTGTAAATATTTGATGTAGAAAATAGTAGCAATTGATTTAACTAAATTAATGGCTACAAACTAATTCTGCCTCAGAACTTAACACCTGAAAAAAGAACAATCAAAACCACGCTGTGTGGCGTTTGCTATACCTAACCTTTCCTTTGCCACTATTGCATGGATACAACGACAACGCTTGCCGAACATAAAAAACAACGTTTATTTCTGTTTCTGTGTAGTCTTTTTCTGACCAATGCCCTCATTGCCGAAATCATTGGTATCAAGATATTTTCCTTTGAAACGATTTTGGGTGTGAATCCGGCCCAAATCCCGATTGCAGGGCAATTATTAGACTTCAACATGACCGCCGGGGTGTTAAACTGGCCGATTGTATTCATTACCTCTGATATCATCAACGAATACTTTGGCCGGAAGGGCGTCAGACGCATCTCATTCCTGACTGCTGGTTTTATTGTGTATATGTTTGTGACGGTATACGCTACAACATTGCTCCCTCCGGCTCAATTCTGGCTCGATGTAAACAGCACCGACTCTACCGGAAATCCCTTCAATATCAATGAAGCCTTCTCCCGGATATTTCAGCAAGGGTTGGGCATCATGATTGGGTCTATTACGGCTTTCTTATTGGGACAGCTGCTCGATATCTCCGTTTTTACCTGGCTCCGGCGTCGCACGGGTAGTAAGTACATCTGGTTACGGGCCACGGGCTCTACCATGTTTTCCCAACTCGTAGATAGCTTCGTGGTGATCGGAATTGCTTTTTATATTTTTGGTAATTGGAGTATTGGTCAGGTGATAGCCGTAGGTACCGTAAACTACATCTATAAAGGTTCCGTGGCAATTCTTACCACTCCTTTGCTATACGTAGCGCATTACTTCATCGACAACTACTTGGGAAAAGAAAATGCCGACAAAATGATCGAGGAGGCAGCGGTGTCCTCTTATTTAAAATAAGTTTTATCACCCCAAATAAGGACCTACCACCTAGTTCTAATCAGGCTGTTATTCAGCTACGATTTTTAAAATACTATCATTTTAAAATGTCTTACCATCAGTCCGATGGTAAGACATTTTTTTATAACAGTAGAAAGATATCTAACTGAATCAAATTTTATACTACACTGATAATCTGTTATTTATTACTATAAAATAGGATTTGTCTATTATAATTTAACAGGAAATCAGTTTAAATTATCCGGCAAATTGATCAATTGTAAAAATATTCGTCTTAAGTTTGTTATCGAATCGTAACAATCAACTTTAACAGGAAACAAAAATTCGCCAATTTCAGTGAGTTTAAAAACACCTATCTAGTTCCTACGATTAGAAATCTCTTAAAACTACGGTAACAACTTAAATCTTGAAGATTAGAACTCTTCAAATAATTACAAATCATGAACACATCGCTTAAAGAGAACGTCAATGCTTTTAACCAGAATGTAAGCGAAAATGGTGGTTTTCTTTACACTACCAACGCGCAGTATTCTTCTCACGTAGCTAACAAACGCATTTCGGATGAGATTTTCAAATTCATAAAGCCTACCTACAAAACTCTAATTGATATTGGGTGCGGAGATGGTTTGTACACCGATAACATCAAGCAGAATTTTCCCCATTTGGAGGTAACAGGATTTGATCCGGCGGCAAAAGCCATTGAAATAGCATCGAAGAAATACCCCTCGGTTAATTTTCACACGCTTAATGTTCTTGACGAAAACCTGCCGCTACCGAAAAAAAAGTATCACGTAGCCGTTATTCGCGGCGTCTTACACCACCTATCGGATCAACAGTTAGCCATTACGAATGCGTTTAAATTGGCCGACAACCTGATCATCATGGAACCCAACGGTAACAATCCAATTTTGAAGGTAATTGAAAAAACATCTCAGTACCACATTGAGCACGAAGAGCAATCCTTCTTCGAGTGGGATTTAAAAAAGTGGATTCGTAACGCCAACGGTCAGGTTGATACATGGTCGTATGTTGGTTATGTCCCCTTTTTCTTCCCTGATGGGCCGGCCAAAGTAATCTACGCGATGCAACCATTTCTGGAAAAAGTACCGGTAGTAAAGCACGTGTTCTCGGCTCAATTTATAATTACCTGTTCTTTAAAGAAATAACTGAAAGATTATCTACCTAAGTAGTCGGACGTAAATATAGATATAATTTTTTCCTTGCATCCATGCAAGGAAAGAAACGATACATCAGCCTGAGTGACGATCAGCGTGCGGCACTCGTACTGGGCCATAAAACGGGCAATAAGGCCACCTTCCGCCT